>DATEOS010000456.1:0-3035 GCA_035273815.1 Candidatus Limnocylindria bacterium | reverse complement strand
CTTCGTGCTGGCGATCCCGATGACGGTGCTGCTGTCCCTCGCGTGGTGGCCGAGACACTCAGCAACCCAGAGCGGCATCCTGCTGGCCGTGATCTCGGGTGCGATCACGTCAGGCCTGGGCTACGTGATCTGGTATCGCGCGCTCCGAGGGCTGAGCGGCGTCACCGCGGCGCTGGTGCAGCTCTCCACGCCGGTACTCGCGGCGCTGGGCGGGATCGCGTTCCTGGGAGAACCGCTCAGTGGCCGACTCCTGCTGGCCGCCACGCTGGTACTCGGCGGCATCGGGCTCGGGGCGGTAACCAGGCCAACCTAGGGAAGCCCCAGGACGACGAGCGTCGCCTTGCCGCTTTCAGTCTGCCAGCTCTTCGGCGCGTGCAGGCCCGACGCGACCGCGACGTACTGCCTGCCGTTCACCGAATAGGAGATGATCCCACCACCGACGGGCTGCCCGGTGTTGTAGCGATAGAGCTCCGCGCCGGTGGCGGCATCGAAGGCGAGCACATTGCCGGAGAGATCGGCGGCAAAGACGACCCCGCCCGCCGTCGCCGTGACACCCGCAACGATCGGAGTCGGGGAGCTGTAGCGCCAGCGCTCGGCCCCGGTGACGACATCGAGCGCCGTCAGCCTTCCCCGCGCCGCTTCCTTCGGGTCCATGACACCGAACGGCTGGGTAAGATGGGCACTGCCGGTCCACGGAATCGCCCACTTGCCCTTCAACTCACTCGCCGGCTGCACCGCAACGGTGGTGCACCAATCGATGGACCCCACGTACAGCATGCTCGTGGCCGGCGAGTAGGATGGGCCGTTCCACTCCACGCCGCCCTGCAGGCCGGGGCAGAACCGGGTGCCGTCCGGCGTGAGCGGCACATCCACGTTCTCCATCGTGCTGACGGCGGCCCTGAAGCGCCGTTCGCCGTTCTCCAGCTCGATGGCGGTGACGTACCCGTCCTTGCCCGCGGCCACGAGCGTGAGTTGCGCATCGGCGCCGGTAATGAGCATCGGCGCCGCGGCCACATCCCAGTCGTGCACATCCCGCTCGAGCAGCTGCCAGGCATGCAGGAAGGTGCCGGTGCGCGCATCGAGCGCCACGATGGAGTAGGCGTGCTGGTTGGAGCCGGCGCGGACCTCCGCGAGGAAGTCGGGGGCCGCATTGCCGGTCGGTACATACAGGGTGCCGGCGATGGTATCGAGCGCATAGGAGGTCCAGCTCGCGGCACCAGCCCGCGGCACGCGATCGTTCACCGGCGGCCAGGTCGTGTTGGCGGGGCCGGTCGACGGCACGAGATCGAAGCTCCACACCCGGTCGCCGGAACGGGCATCGAACGCCATGATGCGGCCGGTGACGCCGTAATTGTCTCCACCCGCGTTCCCGATGAAGACGAGTCCCTCGCCCGGGGCCAACTGCCAGGCGACAGGCGCAGCCGGGAACGTCTCACCCCGCTCCACGTTCCCGGCCATGACATTCCACAACTCCTTCCCCGTCCGGGCATCGATGGCGTAGACCCTTCCATCGTTCGATCCCCGAAAGAGGCGCGGGCCATCGGGCAGGTCCAGGTATCCCACCCCGCGATTGACCTTGAGGTCGTAGTCGGGCGCAGGGGAATAGCGATACCGGTGCTTCCAGCGGAGCTCGCATGAGGTCGCGTCGAGCGCCCACGTGGTCGTGGCCGACGTGAGGTAGATCGTGCCATCCACCTCGACCGGACCGGACTGCATCGGCACCTTCTCGCCGAGCTGGGCGACGCACTGCACGCGCATGCTGGCGACGTTGGTGGCCGTGATGGACGCGAGGGGTGAGAAGCGCTCGCCGGTCAGGGTGCCATTGTAGGCTCCCCAGTCGGTGGCGGGGTTCACCGCGGCCAAGGGCGGGACAGTCAGGGTATCGTTGTTGAAGGCCGGGCCACGGTGGGTGTCCTGCCGGCCACGAGCCGCGTTGTCGACCGGGCTCTTCAGGAAAGGCAGGAACTCGATGTACTTGCACCCGCTGATCAACAACATGGCAGCGAGGCCAATGCTCCCTCGACGGTAATTCATGGAGTGATCTACACCGAAGGTGCAGACCCGTTACCGCACGAGGACAGCATGACGACTTCAGGCGTGGTACTGCTCCGCGAATGACTATCCGCTACCTGCTGACCCGGGCACTGATCGGCCTCGGCGTTCTGTGGGGCGTGGTGACACTGGTATTCCTGCTGCTGCGGGTCGCGCCGGGCGACCCGGCGCGCCTCATTCTCGGGCCCTCGGCCACTCCGGAACAGGTCGAAGCGCAGCGGCACCAGCTGGGCCTCGACCGCCCGGTGGTGGAGCAGTATGGCGCGTGGCTGTCGCGGGTGGTGCGCGGCGATCTCGGCACCAGCATCGCGACGGGGCGCCCGGTGGGTGCCATGCTGGCCCAGGCGTGGCCGGCCACTGCCCTGCTCGTCTCCCTTTCCCTGCTGCTGAGCTACGTACTGGGGATCCTGCTCGCGCTGGCGCAGGCCGATACCAGCGGAACGAAGATCGACACGAGTCTCTCGGTCGCGAGCGTGACGCTGTACGCGATGCCGAGCTACTGGCTCGCGGTAGTGCTGGTGCTGGTGTTCTCATACTGGTTGCGGGTCTTCCCGGCATTCGGGGCGGTGGGGCTCGACGCCGAGTTCCTGTCGCCGGCAGGACGGGTGATCGACCGGCTCCGGCACCTGGCGCTGCCGCTGCTGACCCTCACGCTCATCGGCATCGGGGGGATCGCGCGGTATGTGCGCGGCGCGCTGGTGGAGCTGCAGGGGAGCCAGTTCCTGACGGTGGCGCGCGCGAAGGGGTTGTCGCGGCACGCGGTGCTGCTGCGGCATGCGCTGCCCAATGCGCTCATCCCGGTGCTGATCCTGCTGGGCCTTTCGCTGCCGGCGCTCTTCTCGGGCGCGGTGTTCGTGGAGGCGATCTTCGCGTGGCCGGGCGTCGGGCGATTGCTGGTATCCGCCGTGCAGGCGCGCGACTACCCGGTGGTCCTCGCCGCGACGACGATCAGCGCCGCGCTCGTGGTGCTCGGGAGCCTGCTC
>DATEOS010000455.1:0-6245 GCA_035273815.1 Candidatus Limnocylindria bacterium | reverse complement strand
GCCTCGACCAGGAGGCGCTGTCCGCGCTCGAGCTCGGCGATCGCGTCGGCCGCGGTGTGGGCGGAGTCGATCTCCGGCCAGATCAGCCGGCCAGGGCCGAATGCGTACTCGTGGTACATCACCTTGCACTCCGCCAGGTGCACCAGCCGCCAGGCGATGGTCGTGAACGGCGGCGGCTCCGGGTGCACGTCGGGGTAATCGCCATACCAGCGACCGTCCGCGCCGGGGCGCACGGTCCAGCACGCCGGCACCGGCTCCCAGAAGAACTCCTCGTCGGTCAGGTCCTGCACCCGATCCTGCACGAAGCGGTACGCCTCGTCCATCTGGATGGCCAGCAGCTGGGTCGCGCTCGGCATCGGCTCAGTACGCGGCCAGCGCGCGGGCCGCGTCGACGACTTTCTGCGCGTCGAGCATGAACCAGTCCTCAAGGACGTGGTGGAACGGGACACCCGGCACCTCCGGCCCGGCCAGGCGGGTCACCGGTCCGTCCAGGTGCTCGAAGCAGTCCTGCGCGATCCAGGCAGCGACCTCAGCGCCGAAGCCGCCGAATCGGTTCGCCTCATGGACGACCAGTGCCTTGCCGGTGCGCTCCACTGATGCCGCCACCGTGGCGGTATCCAGCGGGCGCAGGGTCCGCAGGTCAACCACCTCCGCCTCTATCCCGTCGTCGCGGGCCAGGACCTCGGCCGCCTCCAGGGCGCAGGTGCGCATGTAGCCGTAGCAGAAGATCGACAGGTCCTTGCCGGAGCGGGCGACCTCCGCGGAGCCGATGGGGACGACGTGGTCGCCGTCAGGCACGTCTGCCTTGAAGAGTCGGTAGGTCTTCTTGTGCTCGAAGAACATGACGGGGTCCGGGTCGCGGACCGCGGCCTTGAGCAGGCCCTTGGCGTCTGCCGGCGTGCCCGGGGCGACAACCTTCAGCCCCACCGTGGAGGTGAAGTAGGCCTCGTTCGATTGCGAGTGGTACAGCGCGCCGTGCACGCCGCCGCCGTACGGCATGCGGATCACCATCGGCAGCCCGAAGGCGCCGTTGGATCGATAGCGCATGCGGCTGATCTCGGACACGATCTGGTTGAAGGCCGGGTAGACGAAGTCGGCGAACTGCATCTCGGCGATGGGCCGCAGGCCGTAGATGGCGGCTCCGGCCGCGGCGCCGGCGATCATGCCCTCGGTCAACGGGGTGTCCAGCACCCGCTTCTCGCCGTACTTGGCGAACAGGCCCTCGGTCGCGCCGAAGACGCCGCCCTTCTTGCCGACGTCCTCACCGAGCACCATCACGTTCGGATCACGCTCCAGCTCCTCGTCCATGGCGGTACGGATCGCCTCGAGGATGTTCAGCTCGGCCACGTCAGGCCCCCTGCCCTTCGCCGTCGGCATAGACGTGCAGCTCGGCGGTGGCCACGTCCGGGTCGGGTCGAGCCTCCGCGCGACGGCTGGCCTCGTTGATGGCGGCCTTGGTCTCGCCCCGCAGCTCCTCGTCCCGCTCGTCGGTGAGCAGGCCCCATCCCCGCAGCTGGGCGGCGAAGCGGGCGATTGGATCCTGGTCCTTCAGCGCCTCGACCTCGGCCGGGTCGCGGTAGCGGCGCTGGTCGTCGTCCGAGGAGTGGCTGGTCAGCCGCACCACGCGCGCTTCGATCAGGGTCGGTCCCTCGCCGGCGCGGGCGCGGTCATGTGCCTCCTTGGCGGCGGCATAGCAAGCCAGTGGATCGGACCCGTCGACCAGGATGCCGGGGAAGCCGTAGCCCTCTGCTCGCACCGCCACGCGTCCGCCGCCCACCTGCTTGTCGAGCGGCACGCTGATCGCGTAGCCGTTGTTCTCGCACACGAAGATGACCGGCAGCTTGTGAACGCCCGCGAAGTTCATGGCCTCGTGGATCTCGCCCTGGTTGCTGGTGCCCTCGCCGTACGAGGTCATGGCCACTACGTCGTCGCCGCGCACCCAGGCGCCCATGGCGATCCCCACCGCATGCAGCACCTGGGTGCCGACCGGCGAGGAGAGGCTGACCAGGTTATAGGGCGCGCCGCCGTAATGGCCGGGCATCTGGCGCCCGCCGGAGCTGACGTCGTCGCCCTTGGCCAGGTGGGCGGTGATGATGTCCTCCGGGTCCATGCCGAAGGTGATGGCGCTGGCGATGGAGCGGTAATACGGCGCCATCCAGTCGTGGCTGCGGCGCATGGGCCAGGCGATGGCCACCTGCGCGCCCTCGTGCCCCTGGCCGGAGATGATGAAGGCGATCTTCCCGGCCCGCTGCATCAGCCACATCCGCTCGTCCACGGCGCGGGCCATCAGCATCTGGCGATACATG
The DNA here is from genome assembly GCA_035273815.1 of Candidatus Limnocylindria bacterium. Lineage (GTDB taxonomy): Bacteria > Chloroflexota > Limnocylindria > QHBO01 > QHBO01 > DASSCW01. The sequence continues at coordinate 3,939 of DATEOS010000455.1, read as the reverse complement.
GCAAGCACGTCGTCGTCGGAAAGCCCCAGCTCGTGGTGCCTCGGCGGTGCTTCGGTCTGGGCCACCTGCTCCATTACCATCCCTGCGGCGTGCGGTTGATCATCAGACGTGGATCGGTGCGCCGTCCACTGCCAGCGCCGCCTCGGCCAGGGCCTCGGTCAGCGTCGGGTGCGCGTGCACGCTCATCGCGATCTCAGCCGCTGTCCCCTCCACGAGGCGTGCCAGTGTCGGCTCGGCCAGCAGGTCGCCGGCATGCGGGCCGATGATGTGGGCGCCCAGGATGAGGCCGGTTCCGGCGTCCGCCACGATTTTGGCAAAGCCGTCCACCTCGCCCACGATCGTCGCCTTGCCCAGCGCGCGGAAGGGGAATGAGCCCGTCTTGACCTCGTGGCCGGCCTCGCGTGCCTCCGCCTCGGTCATGCCCACACTGCTGATCTGGGGGCGGCAGAAGGTGGCACGCGGCATGAGGCTCATGTCCACCGGCGCCGGGTCATGGCCGGCGATGGCCTCGGCGGCCACCACCGACTCGTGGGCGGCAACGTGCGCCAGGGCGAAGCCCGGCACGATGTCTCCGATGGCGTACAAGTGCTCGGCGCCAGTGCGCATCCAGCCGTCGACCTTGACGTACCCGCGATCCAGCTCGACTCCAGGGATGGCCTCCAGGCCGATGCCCTCCGTCAGCGGCCGGCGTCCGACCGCAACCAGGATGACGTCCGTCTCCACCTCCGTCCGCTTGTCCCCCTCCCGCGCGGCGACGGTGAAACGCAGGCCCTGGTCGGTGGGCTGGATGCTCTCCGTGTCGATGGTCGACGACAGATGGGCGGTGATGTCGCGCTTGCGGAAGACGCGGCCCAGCTCCTTGCTCACGTCGGCGTCCTCCAGCGGCACCAACCGGTCAAGGAACTCGACCAGGTGCACCTCCGCCCCGAAGTCGCGGTACATGCTCGCCCACTCCACGCCGACCGCCCCGGCGCCCACGATCGTCACGCTGTGCGGGACCTCGGCACGCTGCAGCGCCTCGTCGGAGGTGATGATCCGATGGCCGTCGACGTCGAGGCCGGGGAGCGAACGGGGCGCCGATCCGGTAGCCAGGATGAGGTCGGTCCCGCTGGCGTCGACGTCGCCCGACTCGCCGCCGGAGACGTGCACGCTGGTGGGGCCCGTCATCGTGCCGTGGCCGCGGATGACGGTCACGCCGTTCTTCTTGAGCAGGAACTCCACGCCCTTGACGTGCTTGTCGACCACCGCGTCGCGTCGCGCGCCCAGGGCGGGATAGTCAAGGGTGATGGCCTCGTGTCCGGCCAGGCCGAACTCGGCGCCCTGCTCATGAACCCGATGCAGCAGATCGGCCGTCTCGAGCAGCGCCTTCGACGGGATGCAGCCGCGGTTCAGGCAGGTGCCGCCCAGCCGGTCACGCTCTATGAGGCCCACCCTCAGCCCCAGCTGCGCAGCCCGGATGGCGCCCACGTAGCTCATGCCGCCACCAAGAATCAGCAGGTCGAACTGCATGGTCTCGCTCACGCGCTGGCCACCGATCGCTCCAGGGCGTGGCCTTCATGGTTCATGAGGGCCTGCCGCCAATCATCGGGCACCGGCATCGGCCTGGCCCGCTCGTAGTCGTAGGTGACCAGGACCGACGAAGATCGGGCCAGCTCGCGGCCGTCGGCCGCGGAAGTCAGCTCGTGTGACATGCCGATGCTGGTGGTGCCCAGCCAGTCGACCCGCGAGCCAATCTCCACGACGTCGGAGAAGAGGATCGGTGAGCGGTAGTCGATGGAGATGTGGGCCAGGATCAGCGGCATCACCCCGATCGGCTCCACCTGCAAAACCTCGACCAGATACCGGATCCGGGCGAGCTCGATGTAGCTGGAGACAACGGCGTTGTTCACATGTCCGAATGCGTCGATGTCACGGAACCGCACGTCGACGCGCGTGCGGTGGCGGAAGTCGTCTGTCACGGAGGGCCGATTCTACAGCGCCTCCCCGACCCGAGCGATCAGGGTCGCGAGCAGCGTGGTCCGCGGCACCACGCTCGCCAGGTCGAGCCATTCATCGGCCGAGTGGTCATCACCGCCGATCGGGCCGAGGCCGTCCAGGGTGGGCACCCCCAGGCCGGCTGTCGTGTTCGCGTCACTGGCCCCGCCGGTCGCCGCCTCGGCCAGTTCGAAGCCCAGCTCGCCGGCGATGGCTATGGCCAGCTCGACCAGCCGTCCGGTGGCTGCGGTCCGCTCCATTGGCCGATGGGCTGCCAGCTCGCGGATATCGCAGTTCACGCCCTCAACCGGGCTGGTGGCGGCCTGGCGCTCCACCTCGGCGCGAGCGGCGTCGAAGGCTTCGGCCGTCGCTGCGCGCAGGTCCAGCTGGACGCGGCACTCGGCAGGCACCACGTTGGGGCGCGTGCCGCCGGCGATCACGCCGGCGTTGAGGGTCACCCCCGGCCATCGTCCGTTCATCTCATGCAGGGCCACCACCTGCCGGGCCGCGGCCAGGATGGCGGAGCGGCCCTTCTCCGGCTCCACGCCCGCGTGCGCGGCGCGACCCGTGAAGGTGAGCTCCAGGTCGGCGATGCCCTTGCGTGCGCTGACGATGGCGCCGCTGGCGCGCGCGCATTCGAGCACCAGGCTCACGTGGTGGTCCGGCGCCAGGCGACGTATCTCCGCGCCGCTGAAGATGGAGCCGATCTCCTCGTCCGGGTTGGCCACGAAGGTGACGGCCGGGCGCTCGCCGGCCTGGTGCAGGGCGCCAAGGGCGTGCAGTCCGGCCAGCAGCCCACCCTTCATGTCGCTGGTGCCGGGACCGAGGGCCCGGTCACCGCTGACGTGATAGGGCCGCGCAGCGCACGTTCCCTCGTCGAACACGGTGTCCATGTGGCCCACGAGCAGGCGTCGCGGTCCGTCGCCGGGCAGGTGGCCGATGATGAGGTCGCCGAGCTGCAGCTCACCGGCTCGCGCGACGTGGGGGATCCGCTCCACCGTGGCGCCCAGCTCGGTCAGCGAGGCGGCCACCCGGTCGGCCACGCGGTTGACGCCGGCCGCGCTATAGGAGCCGCAGTCGATGTTGACGAGCGTCTCCAGCTCAGCCAGGTACCGCGGCAGGCGTGCCTCGACGGCCTCCTGCAGGGTGGGCGGGGGCGGCATGGCGCGTGAGTATACTGCCGGCCATGCCGCAGGCCGCCAGCGCCGACGGGGTCGAGCTGCTCGAGCTCCGTGTGCTGGACGGACCCAACCGGTTCTTCACCCGGCCGGCCGTCAAGCTCGAGTTCGGAGCCGATGAGCCGGGCGTCGCCGCCGAGGTTGCCACGGCCGCCGGGCAGACGGTTCGCCACCTCTACGCCGCGCTCGAGCTGAGCCCGCCACGCCTCACCATGCGCGACTCCGCCGATCGCCGCCGGGCGGCGATCGCCTTCCCGTGGCACCGTCGCGCGATCGCCCAGGCGGTGGGTACGGCCGCCTCGCGGGTGGCCCTGGGCATCACTACCGAGCGCCGGGAGCTGCGCGCCCTGCGCGCCATCGCGCCCGGCCCGCGGCCGCACCTGCCCACCCCGCATGTTCCGGTGGTGGCCATCACCGGCACCAACGGCAAGAGCACCACCACTCGCCTGATCGCGCACATCGCCAGCGAGGCCGGCCGGCGGGTGGGAATGACCAACTCGGACGGCATCTACGTCCGCGACGAGCTGGTGGAGCCTGGCGACTGGACTGGCTTCGGCGGCGCCGGGCGCGTCCTGGCGGAGCCCCGCCTCCAGCTGGCCGTGCTCGAGACGGCCCGCGGCGGGATCCTGCTGCGCGGCATCGGCTATGCGGCCAACGACGTGGCAGTGGTGACAAACGTGTCGGCCGACCATCTTGGCCTGCAGGGGATCGACACCCTGGACGAGCTGGCGGAGGTGAAGGCCGCCATCGTGCGCATCACGCGCCGCGGCGGCTGGGCGGTGCTCAA
>DATEOS010000454.1:0-5159 GCA_035273815.1 Candidatus Limnocylindria bacterium | reverse complement strand
ACCGGCATGGGCACCGTCTCGCCCATCGGCAACGACGTGCCGACCTTCTGGTCGAACCTCACCGCCGGCGTCAGCGGCGTGGCGCGCATCACCGCCTTCGACCCGTCCAACGAGGAGGTCCAGATCGCGGCCGAGCTGAAGGGCTTCGAGCCACGCGACTACATGGAGTTCAAGCAGGCGCGCCGGATGAGCCGGTTCAGCCAGCTGGCGGTCGCGGCGGCGGCGCAGGCGATCGAGGATTCGAAGCTCGAGATCAGTGACGCCAATCGCGACGACATCGCGGTCGTGATCAACACCGGCGGCGGTGGCATCGGGGACGTATCGCTTGGCGAGCGGGTCTACCAGGAGCAGGGGCCGCAGCGCGTCAGCCCCTTCATGGTGCCGATGCTGTCCCCCTCCATGGCCGCCTGCCAGGTCAGCATCCAGAACGGCCTGCGCGGCCCGGTCGTGGCCAGCGTGGCGGCCTGCGCCTCCGGCGTGCAGGCCTTCATCGAGGCGCAACGCATGATCGAGCACGGCGACGCCGACGTGGTCATCGCCGGCGGCACGGAGAGCGCCATCCTGCCGGTCGCGTTCGCCGCCCTCGCCAATATGGGGGCGCTCTCCAAGCGCAACGACGACCCAGCCGCCGCCTCGCGGCCCTTCGACGCCGACCGCGACGGTTTCGTGTTCGGGGAAGCGTCGGCGGTGCTGGTGGTCGAGTCGGCCGCGCACGCGGAGCGGCGTGGTGCGCCGGTGGTGGCCGAGATCGGCGGCGGGGCGCTGACCGGCGATGCGTTCCACATCAGCGCGCCGGATCCATCAGCCTACTCGTCCGGGCGAGCCATGGAGAAGGCGCTGCGCGACGCGGATGTCGCACCGGAGCAGGTGCAGGTGGTGATGGCTCACGGCACCAGCACCCAGCTGAACGACGCCAGCGAGACGAAGGCGATCCGCTCCGCGTTCGGCGCCCATGCCGGCACACTCGCGGTGACCAGCAATAAGAGCATGATCGGGCACACCCTCGGCGCGGCCGGCGCCATGAGCGCCCTCTCTGCGGCGCTGGCCATCCGCGACAACCTCGTGCCGCCGACCATCAACTACGCGACACCCGACCCGTCCTGCGACCTGGACTACGTGCCGAACGTCGCCCGGCAGATGGCGGTCGAGGTGGCGATCGTCAACGGCTTCGGCTTCGGCGGCCAGAACGCGGTGGCCGTGTTCCGCCGCTACCCCGGCTAGGCGCGAGCGCTCATTCGTCCGCGGGATCGCCGGTGACGTAGAGCTCCGGCTCGAAGCGCGGCCCTCGCCCAGGGAGCGACGCCACCCAGTCGCGCAGCGCGGACTCGGCGGTGGTGAAGGCCAGTTCCTGCCACGGTATCTCGTCCGGCCCGAAGTCGCGCACCTCGATCGTTTCGACCCCGGGTAACGGCCGGCCACCCACCACGGTGGCCTCGTAGATCAGGGTCACCACGCCCACGTGCGGTCGGGAGTAAGCGCCGATCAGGCGCCCCACCTCGATTCGCAGCTCCGTCTCTTCCTCGGTCTCGCGCCGGGCCCCTTCCTGGGCCGACTCCCCGACCTCCAGGAAGCCGCCCGGATAGGTCCACAGGCCGGCGCCCGGCTCGATCGAGCGGCGGGCCAGGAATACGCGTCCGGCGCGCACTGGCAGCGTGCCGACGACCAGCCGCGGGTTGCGCCAGGTGACGTGGCCGTTGGGGCACACGAGCCGCGGACGGTGGTCGTCCTCGAGCAGCTGCGGGCTGACCGCAGCGCCGCAGGTCGGGCAGTACGCCGGCTCTTCTCCGAGCGTCAGGGGGGTGCCATCGGGTGCGTCGCGCTGAGGCATCCGCCCATGGTAGTCATGGCACAATGCGCGCCGGCGTGAGCGAGCCCAACGCCACGATGAGTGCTCAGGTCAATCGGAGGGATTCTTGACCGTCGCCGCGCCCGCCGCACCTGCTCCGCCGCCCGGGCCGTTCGCGGTCTTCCGAAACCGCGGCTTCGTCTATCTCTGGTCGGCCCAGCTCGTCTCCACCATCGGCGACGCCCTGACCTCCCTGGCAGCGGGCATCATCGTTTTCCGCGAGACCGACTCGGTGCTGAGCGTCGGCATCATGCTCATGGTGTCGGCGGCGCCGACCCTGATCTTCGGCCTCATCGCCGGCGTGTTCGTGGACCGATACGACCGCAAGACGATCATGATCGTCACGGTCGTCATCCAGGCGGCACTGGTGGCATCGATCCCATTCCTGATCACCGAGGGCGACTCGGTGTTCTGGCTGTACGTGATCGTGCTGCTGTCGTCATCGGTCCGGCAGTTCTTCGACCCCGCCAACGACGCCGTCCTGCCCGAGGTTGCCAGCGATGAGGAGCTGGCCGCCGCCAACTCGCTGATGGCGATCGCCCAGTTCGGGTCCACGGCGATTGGCTTCGCGCTGGCCGGACTGCTGGCGCAGTACTCGGTCGAGCTCGTGTTCTTCATCGACGCAGCCACGTTCCTGTTCGCGGGCGCCCTGATCGCGCTGGTGCGCATCCCCAAAATCACCGTCGAGGAGAAGACGACCGTCGGCGAGGTGGTGCGCAACCTGGCCTTCGGCGCCAAGTACATCCTGGAGACGCCCATCCTGCGGTCGATGAACCTGATCCGGATACCGGTCATGGTTGTCTTCGGCCTCCAGAACGTGCTGCTGCTGCCATTCGCCCTGGAGGTGCTGGGCGCCACCGAATTCGAGTACGGGCTGCAGGAAGGCATCACCTCGGTCGGCTTCGTGGTCGGCAGCCTGCTGATGGCGACGTACGCCGATCGGTTGCGGGAAGGGAGCTGGCTGATCTTCAGCTTCCTGGGCATGGGGCTCGCGGGCCTGGCCTATGCCCTGACCTCGAACGTCTGGGTGGCGATCGGGCTCATTGGCATCTCGGGCGTTCTCAACGCGCCGTCCTACGTCGCAGGGCGTCTGATCAACCAGCGCAATACCCCGCGCGAGATGCGCGGGCGGGTATTCAGCACGGGCTATGTTCTGCGCGACGTCTTCTATCTCTTAGGCATGGGCCTGGCGGGTTTCGCCGACATCATCGACGTCCGCGTCATGTTCGCGGTCAGCTCCGGCGTGCTGGTCACCGTCGCCCTGATCGGCGCGGCCCTTCCGGGAATCGGCCAGCCAGCCGCCGAGTGGCGCCGCTCGCTCGCCCTGCTGCGCGGCGCGGCGGCCGCACCCTCCGTCGGTGCCGGGCGTCCGGCCACCGTCGACGACGTGCAGTCCCTGGGTCGGTACATCCCGGCCCTGGCCGGCATGCCGCAGCGCGACCGCGACGCGATGATCACGACTGGTCGCGTGATCGAGGCCGAGTCCGGTTCCGTCGTCACCCGCGCCGGGGAGAAGGGCGACAGCGCGTACTTCGTGCTGGAAGGCCGCCTGGTGGCGGGCAGGACGAGCGGCGAGGGGGCATATCAATCGCTATCGGCCATGGGACCGGGTGACGTCCTCGGCGAGATTGCCGCCCTTACGGGCAGCCCGCGCACGGCCGATGTCGTGGCGGCCGAGAATTCGCAACTGCTGCAGGTTCCAGCGGAGACGCTCAAGCAGCTCATGGCGCTGCCGCAGTTCGGCCCGCTGGTGCTGGGCAAGATGCAGGAGCGCCTGGCGCGCTCGGCCAGCATCGGCGACCTGCCGCGCTTCGGCCGCCTGGACCAGCAGGCACTGCGTGAGATGCGGACAGAGGGCGCCAGCGAGGACTGACGGCTCGCATCGGTACAATTCGCGCTCCATGCTCCCCACCGTGCGCCTCTACAACTCGCTGACCCGGCGCGTTGATCCACTCGAGCCGATCACGCCCGGCCGCGTCACGATCTACACGTGCGGCAGCACGGTCTACCGCTACGCCCACATCGGGAACCTGCGCACCTACCTGTTCGGCGACCTGCTGCGTCGCACGCTGCAGTACCTGGGCTACGAGGTGCTGTACGTCAAGAACGTCACCGATGTCGGCCACATGCGCGAGACGGGCGAGGATCCGATCCTGCTGGCGGCGGAGGTCGAGGGAAAGTCGCCGGAGCAGATCGCCGAGTTCTACACCGCCGCCTGGCTCGAGGACGAGCGGCTGCTGAACATGGCGCCAGCGGACGTCATGCCCAGGGCGACCGACCATATCGCCGAGATGGTCGATCTGACCGCAGGGCTGATCGAGCGTGGCCTCGCCTACGAGGTGGGCGGTAACGTCTACTACGACGTCAGCGAGTTTCCGGGCTACGGCCAGCTCTCCGGCCAACGGCTGGAGCACATGAAGGCCGGCCACCGGGTCGACGTCGAGAGCGACAAGCGCGATCCCGAGGATTTTGCGCTCTGGAAGCTGGCAGAGCCGGGGCGCGTCATGAAGTGGCCGTCACCCTGGGGTGAGGGCTTCCCGGGCTGGCACATCGAGTGCTCGGCCATGTCGATGAAATACCTGGGCGAGCGGTTCGACATCCACACCGGCGGGATCGATCTCAAGTTCCCCCACCACGAGGACGAGATCGCTCAGTCGGAGGGCGTGACCGGCCATCGAGTGGTCAGCGTCTGGCTGCACGGCGAGTTCCTGACCCTGGCCGACGCCAAGATGGCCAAGTCGGCGGGGAACGTGATCCGGGTCAGCGATCTGCCCGATAAGGGCTTCGAGCCACTGGCCTTCCGCTACCTGGCGCTGACGGCCCACTATCGGTCCAAGCTCGACTTCACCGAGGAGGCGATGCATGCCGCAGCCTCTGGGCTGCGCCGTCTGCGGCGGGCGGCGGGCGAGGCGGATGAAGCCGATGTGTCCATGGTCGCCCTGGCCAAGAAACCGATGGCCAACTACCGTGCACGCTTCGTCGATGCCATCGCCGAGGATCTGGGCATGCCCGCGGCATTGGCGGTCGCCCACGCCGTGGCTGGCGCGGCGGACCTTGACGCGGCCCAGCGACGGGCGCTGCTGCTCGACTTCGACCGGGTGCTGGGCCTGGGCCTGGACGCGCCCGCGGATGAAGCGATCACCGAGCTGCCGGAGGATGCCGCCGCCCTGCTGGAGCAACGAGCCGCCGCCCGCGCGGCGCGCGACTTCGCCACCTCCGATCGGCTGCGCGACCAGCTGGCCGCGCTGGGCGTCGAGGTCCGCGACACGCCGAATGGCCAGGAGACGACCATCCGCCGCTGAGCAAACGAAGG
>DATEOS010000453.1:0-3183 GCA_035273815.1 Candidatus Limnocylindria bacterium | reverse complement strand
CGCGTTTCAGGAAGACCGCCTCGCCATCGGTCAGCTTCACGAGGTCGAGCGTCACCGCCGCGTCCTTCTCCTCCCAGCCGACCAGGCCCGGCGCGAAGTGCTTGATCCGGAAGACCAGCCGCGCCGCGTCGGGCTCCATCGACATCAGCTCGTAAAAGCGCGGCTCCCCGTCGCGGTGCCATCGGAACATGCCCAGCATCATCCCCGCGTGCGGCTCGCTCCACCACTCCTCGATGCGATCGCCGTCGTGCTCGCCGACCCAACGCCCGGCCATCCAGGCCACGTCTTCGGCGGCGGCATCGATCGGCTCCGTGGGATGCATCGGCTCAGGATCCCCGGTAGGTGGACAGGCCAAATGGCGACAGCAGCAGGGGCACGTGGTAGCTGCGCTGCGCATCGTCGATCCGGAAGCCGACGGCCATGTTCTCGAAGAACTCGACTTCGTCCTCAAGGTAAGCGGCCACGTCGAAGACGAGCTGGTAGCTGCCCGGCTGCAGGTCCTCGTCCAGCAGGGCGGGTACACGCCCGTCGGCATCGGTCTCCGCCTCCGCCAGCAGCGCCGGTTGCCCATCCTCGGCCAGCCGGAAGAGCGCCACCGGCACCCCGGCCGCGGGCTCGCCGCTGCCCAGGTCCAGGACGTGGGTGCTGATGGTGGGGCGTGAACCGGCCACTGGTATCCTCCGCGCCATGGGTGACCTTCGCATCAGCGTCGGCGACCTCAACTTTAGCGCCCGCTGGGAGGCGAACGCCCCCCGCACTCGCGAGGCGCTTGCAGCGTGGCTGCCGATCAGCTCGCAGCTGATCCACTGCCGCTGGAGCGGCGAGTCGACCTGGATCCCGTTCGGGGACCAGCGCCCGGACGTTGGCTACGAAAACGCCACCTCACACCCCGCGCCCGGGGCCATCCTGATCTACGTGGGGGACATCAGCGAGTGCGAGATCCTGTTCCCGTACGGCGCCTGCGCCTTCTCCTCCAAAGTCGGCCCGCTGGCCGGCAACCACTTCGCCACGCTGGTCCCCGACGAGGGGTGGCAGGACCGGCTGCGCGAAGTCGGACTGCGGGTGCTGTGGCAGGGCGCCCAGGACGTCACCATCGAGGAAATGATGGCGGGTGGATAGCCCCTGGCTGGTGCTACTGGTGGTCGTCGGCGCACTCCTGCTCGCCACACCGGCCGTGCGCCGCTGGTTCGGCAGCGATGAGCGCCGGAACCTGGTGGATCACGACCAGAACATCTCGGTCGACCAAAAGGATGGCCTGCCTGGCTGGTACCAGACCAACTTCCGCCTGCGCCGCATGCCACGCGGCCGCCGCCACCGCCCGCCCCAGGCTCCATCCGCCAATCGCGTGCGGCGTGAGCCTCCGGCGAGCACAGGCTGACGCCGGACACATACTGGGTGTGCATCGGCGCCGATCGCGTTCGCGAGACGCCCACCCGCGCCACCGCACTCCCAGGCTGCGTGCCGCGAAGTCCGCGCTTGTACTCCGGCGCTCTTGGACGCGAAATCCGCGTAGCCTGAGCCGATGACCGATCTCGTCATCACCGGTGGCACGGTCGTGACCACCGAGCGCTCGTTCGCTGCCGACGTGGCGATCCGTGATGGCCGGATCAGCGAGGTCGGCCCGGGGCTTGGCCGGCGCCATCCCGATGCCGACACGCTTGACGCCCGCGAGCTGCTGGTGCTGCCCGGCTGCGTGGACGTTCACACTCATACCCGCCTGCCCGTGGACGAGGAGCCGGACCGCTTCTACCAGGACAGCGTGGCGGCGGCTTTCGGCGGCACCACCACGTTCCTGGCCTTCAACAACCCGGGCACCGGCATCAGCGAGCAGGGGAGCGCGTCGTTGCTGGCGGGCGTGGACGAGTTCCGCGCCCGCACCGAGGGCGAGGCGGCGGTCGACTTCGGGCTGTCATCCGTGATCTCCGGCCGGCAGCCGGATCCGGTGGCAGAGCTCCCCGAGCTCATCGCGCGCGGCGTGCCCACCGCCAAGGCCTTCATGGTCTACGACTTCCGCCTGCCCGATGACAGGCTGTTCGCCGCCTTGCAGGTGATGGGCCGCCACGGCGGCATGCTGCAGGTCCATTGCGAGAACGCGACCATCATCGACGCGCTGGTCTCGGGCGCACTCGAAGCGGGACGGGTCGAGTGCCGGCACCACGCCGCCTGCCGCCCAACCTATGCCGAGGCGGAAGCCACGCATCGGGCGATCGCGCTGGCCCGAGCCGCGGACGCTTCGGTCTATGTCGTCCACCTGTCCTGCGCCGATGCGCTGGCCGAGGTCGTGGCCGCCAAGGCCCGCGGCTGGCCGGTCTACGCCGAGACGTGTCCGCACTACCTGTCGCGGACCGAGGCGGCCTACGAGAACGATGACGAGGCGGAGGCGATCAAGTCGGTCATCTCGCCGCCGCTGCGCAGCGAGTCCGACCGCCAGGCACTGTGGCTCGGCCTGGCGCGTGCCGGCCTGGACGTGGTGGCGACCGACCATGTCCCGGATCGGATGGCGGTCGAGAAGGCTGTCCCGGCCCCGCCCTTCCCGCAGATCAGCAACGGCGCGCCGGGCATCGAGACGCTGCTGAGCGTGGTGTACAGCACTGGGGTCGCCGCCGGGCGGATCTCGGTCGAGCGCATGGTCGACGTGTTGTCGACCACCCCGGCGCGGCTGTTCGGCCTGGCGTCGAAAGGTGCGGTGGAAGTCGGGCGCGACGCCGACCTGGTGCTGTTCGACCCCGACTCGTCACGGGTAATAAGCCAGGCGATTCTCCATCACACCAGCGACTTCACGCCATACGAGGGCATGCCTGTGCGGGGCGCGGTGCTCGCCGTGCTGCTGCGCGGCGAGCCGGTGATCCGGGAAGGCCTGTTCGTCGGCCGCCGCGGGCGAGGCCGGTTCCTGGAGCGCAGCCTGGCGCCTCCCGCCACATGACAAGCTGGAGCTGATGGCGCTCACCGAACGGCGGCACAAGGTGGCGCCCACCCCCAGGGACTGATCCCGCCTGTGGCGCCAAGCGCGCTAGGATGGGGGCATGGCCGGGCTGCTCGCCATGCTGGTTGCGTTCGCCGTCACCGTCCAGGCGGCACCAACGGCGGCCGCGCCGAGCAAGCCGGCCACGACGACCCGGCTAGGGCAGGCGTACCAGCTGACCGCCACCCTGGACGTGGCTCGGGGACGCATTCGCGTGCTGG
>DATEOS010000452.1:0-5594 GCA_035273815.1 Candidatus Limnocylindria bacterium | reverse complement strand
GGTCGCCGCATCGGTCAGCGACGACCAGGCGGCCGCCGCGCGACACGCCTCCTCCAGGATCCACTCGCCGAGCGGGATGATGGCCCCGGTGGCCTCGGCCAGGGAGATGAACTCGGCCGGCGGCAACAGGCCCAGGTGCGGATGGCGCCATCGGACCAGGGCCTCGACGCCCGCCACGACGCCAGAGTCCAGCGACAGGATCGGCTGGTAGTGGAGCTCGAACTCGCGCTGGCGGATCGCGCGGTCGAGGTCGGTGCGCAGCTCCAGGCCGCGGACCACGGCGTGGTGCTCGGTCGGCTCGAAGACCGTGAAGGTGCCCTTCCCCTGCCCCTTGGCGACATACATGGCGATGTCCGCATCGCGCATCAGGGTCTCGGCCGACGCGTCTCCCCCATTGCCCAGGCTGATGCCGATGCTCACCCCGATCGCGTGCTGGTAGCCCGCCAGGTGGACCGGCACCTGCACCGCACCCAGCAGGCGGCCCGCCACCAGCGCCGCCTCGTAGCGGTCGGGGCTGTCATCCAGCAGGACGGCGAACTCGTCGCCGCCCAGCCGCGCCACGGTGTCCTCGGCGCGGACGGCGCCACGCAGCGCATCGGCCACCGCGCGCAGCACCTTGTCGCCGGCGGCGTGCCCGTAGGCGTCGTTGACGGTCTTGAAGTCGTCCAGGTCAAGGAACATGACCGCCACGTTGCCGCTGCGTCGGGCCAGCGCGCGCCCCAGCCGATCGTGGAAGAGGGTCCGATTGGCGAGGCCCGTCAGCGGATCATGCAGGGCGCGACGCTCCAGCTCGCCCTCCAGCACGCGCCGCTCGTCCAGCGTGGTCCGCAGCGCGTCGACCACCGTGCCGAGCCGCATGATGACCAGCAGGAAGATGGTGACGCAGCCGGCGGCGATGACCGGCACGTCGATCGGCTCGCCGTTGACCCACTGATAGACCAGCACCGCCGGACCCATCAGAGAGGCGGCCACCAGCAGCAGCAGACGGAAGGCCGAGAACTGATCGGCGCCGGAGCGCTCCACCGGGTCGGCGATGCTCAGCATGGTCGGATGCAGGGCGGCAGACCCCCACAGCACCGCGCCCAACATCCATCCCAGGTCGACGATGTTTCCGGTCTGGTAGCCGCCGGTCACCGACATGACCGCATACGGGAAGTCCGACGCCAGGAAGGCGACAAGGGCTCCGATCAGCAGCCGCAGCGACATCGGCTGCCCACCGGGCTGCAGCACCAGCCGCACCAGCACGCCAAGCAAAGCGATGTCGAGCAACGGGTAGGCCAGCGCCACCGCGATCTCGCCGAAGGACTGGGTCGCGTCGCTCACGACCGGCGCCATCACGAAGACCCAGCTCAGCATGCCGACGCCCACCGCCACGATCAGGGCGTCGAGCAGGCTGGCCCGATCGCCCCCGGGGATGCGGCCCCTGGCCAGCCACAGCACGGCCAGCGCGACCATGCCCATGCCGCCCAGGTAGAAGATGTCCGCCACGCTCGGGAACGGCTCGATGCCGTAGACCCGATCCAGCAGCACCCAGGTCCAGTCGCCGGCCGTCGTCAGCGCCAGGCCGACCGCCAGCGCCACCCACGGGCGGGGGTCTGGAGGCCGATGGAGGCGGATCCCCGCGAAGATCGCGACCACGGCCAGCATGCCCGGCGCCTGGTAGACGAAATCCTGCATGTCCTGGGGCAGCAGGAAGTAGCCCAGGCAGAGGGCGGTGCCCGCAACGAGGAACCAGAGCCACGCATGCGCGCGCACGCGTGGCGAGCTCCACAGACTCGTCATCACGCTCACGGTACGGGCCGCGTGGTGCGTCTGTGCACGGCCCAAAGGTCCCGCTTGGGCCGCCATTGGGGCCAGACGCCATGAACGCGACGAATGCGAAAGGGGTCGAACGGCATGGACATTCGGGGACGTCTGGCCGTTGGAGCCGATGGGTGGCTGATGGAGCATGGAGCTGCCCGACGGGGCCGTCAGACGACGCCGTGGTGACGTCGCGGCCGCTGCGGGCGGAGACACGAACCATGAATATCCTGGTGACGGTGGCCTCCAAGCACGGCGCGACCGCAGAGATCGCATCACGGATTGCGGCCACGCTGCGCGAGGACGGCCACGAGGTGGAAGTCCTGGCGCCGCCTGCAGTGCGGGACGTGACCCGCTATGACGCGGTCATCCTGGGAAGCGGCGTGTACGCCGGGCGTTGGATCGGATCGGCCAAGGAGTTCGGCGAGGCCAATGCCGACGCGCTGCGCGCGCGGCCGGTGTGGCTGCTGTCGAGCGGTCCGTTGGGCGAGACGCCGAAGCCGGCGGAGGATCCGGCAGACGCGACCAAGATGGTCGAGCTGCTGCACCCGCGGGGGCACCGCGTCTTTGCTGGCTCGCTCTCGAAGGAGGAGATGGGATTCGCCGAGCGGGCGATCATCGGCATGGTGAAGGCGCCCTATGGCGACTTCCGCAACTGGAGCGAGATCACCGCCTGGGCGCACGAGATCGCGCGCGAGCTGGACGGCGCGTCGGCAGAGCTCGAGCGGATTCCCGCCTGAGTGGCGATGAGAGAGGCCACCCGATGCTTCGCACGTTCATCGCCCTGATCCTGGTTGGCCAGGGCGTGGGCCATTCGGGAGTGGCGGCCGACGCGGTCGGCGCCTGAGGGAGCGGGAAGGATGCCTTACGCGGCGTTCCTGCTGCTGGTCGGCCATGGCCTGGTCCATGTTGCCTACCTGACACCCGCACCTCCGCGAGCGGAGGGAGCACCCGAATGGCCGTTCGCGATTGAGAAGTCGTGGCTGGTCAACAGGCTCGGCGTGAGCGCGGAGGCCATGCGGCCGGTGGCGTACCTGCTGGTGACCGTCGCGGTGGTGGCGCTGGCCGGTGCCGGGCTGGCGGCCATCGACCTGGTGGTGCCGGCCGGCTGGTTACAGGCGCTGGTCGTGACCGGCGCGGCGGCCTCACTTCTGATGTTGTCTCTCTTCTTTCACCCGTGGCTCGTCATCGGCATGGCGATCGACGTGGTGCTGCTGTACCTGGTGCTCGCCAACGGCTGGCCCTGATCACCGGCCGGTCATGCCGTGGCGGCGCAGCGGTCGCGCCGCCACGGCCACACTCCCATACCGACTCGCCGGCTGGGCCGACCTTCCGACACCATGCCCAGGGCGCATGGCGCTGCGGGTGGCCTAGGGCGGGGGCATGCCGTCGTCCAGGTAGCGGCGGTCGAGCCATTCCAGGTGCTCGACGCACGTGCCGTGGACGTCGAAACGAAGCACCAGGATGCCGTCCAGCTCGAGCGTCGGCTCGTGGAAGTCGTACGCCTTCTGGCGCACGTTCCAGTGGGCGATGCCAATGTCGCCGTCCACGGCCAGGATCTCGTAGCGCGAGTCGGCGCTGAGCGGCGCGCCATCCGCCACCCAGTTGGCCACGATCTGCTCGCGGCCACGGGCCGGCTCGCGGAAGGGTCCGTAGGAATAGACCGCGTCCGGGGCGAAGAGTGCCTCCACCTCGGCGGCCTCGTTGCTGCGCCAGGCCACAAAGTAGGCGTCGAGCCACTCGCCCAAATGCTCTCGGGTCACGGGCATGGACCCGATTGTGCTGCAGATTCCGTGCGGCGGGAATCGGCGGCAGGCGCGGCTGTGCGAAGCGGCCGGCGTGGCAGACTGAACGCCATGCAGGACGCGCTTCTTGATGCGCTGCGGGTCGAGCGGATGGGACGGTTGGACGTCCTCCTCGTCCGCCACGCGGAGCCGATTCCGCCCGGCTCCCCGGGCTGGGAGGAGCGTGACGACGACCGGCCTCTGACGGACGCGGGCAGGGTCGCCGCCGAGCAGCTGGCCGATGAGCTGGAGCCGTACGTCATCACATCGGTTTATTGCAGTCCGTATCAGCGGGCGCTGGAGACCGTGACGCCCACCGCCAACCGCCGCATGCTGCAGGTCCAGGTCCTGCCCGACCTGCGGGAGCGACGGCTCGGCCTGCCGCCGATGGACAACTGGCAGGACCACCTCAAGCGCTCATGGGCCGATCCCGACTACGCAATCGAGGGGGCCGAGTCTGGGCAGGAGGCCCAGCGTCGGGCGATCGCTTTGCTCGACCTGCTTCGGACGCGACACGCCGATGGCGGTCGCCTGCTGGTCGGCAGCCACGGCAACCTCATCAGCCTCATCCTGCAGGCATTCGAGCCGGCGGTGGACTACGCGTTCCACCAGGCCATGCCGATGCCCGCCATCTACCACCTCGAGCACGACGGGATCGGCTGGCGCGTGATGGGCGGCCACGGCTTCACGGCCAACTCGCCGACCGTGCATTAGAGGCCGATGCGCGCCCGCTGGGCACTTGCCCTCGCTGGCATCGCTCTTGCGGCCTGTGCGGCACCCGTGAACAACGAGACGGTCAGCCTGTCCAGCGACGCCTTCGCCGATGGCGGCGCCATCCCCAGCCGATTCACCTGCGATGGCGAGGACGTGTCGCCGCCGCTGAGCTGGTCGACCGGTCCGGACGAAGTCGGCGCCTACGCCCTGGTGGTCCGCGATCCCGATGCCGGTGGCTTTGTGCACTGGGTCCTGACCGACATCCCCCACGACGTGACGGCGCTGCCCGAAGGGCAGGGGGACACGGTTGGCATCCCCGGGCAGAACGACTTCGGCCGCGTGGGCTGGGGCGGTCCGTGCCCGCCATCGGGCCAGCACCGCTACGAGTTCCGGATCTACGCGTTGAGCGCACCGCTGGACCTGGATGGCGCCCCGACGGCCGATGAGCTGGACCGCGCCCTGGGCGACAAGGTCATGGCCGAGGGGACGTTGACCGGGGTCTACACCCGCAGCCGCTGACTGTCAGGCGTCGCGCGCGAGCAGATCGTCCAGGGTCTCGCGGCGCCGCGCCAGGCGCAGCTCTCCACCTTCTACGACGGCCTCCGCGGGTCGCAGTCGACCGTTGTAGACCGATGCCATGGCCGCTCCGTATGCGCCCGCCTGCCCGATGGCGAGGATGGCCCCGGTCCCGGCCCGCGCCAGCTCGTCCGCGCTGAGCCACTGCGCCAGGTCGCGGGCGAGGACGTCGCCTGCCTCGCAGATCGGTCCCGCCAGGTCGACCCGCCCGTGGTCGCCGGCGAGCGGCACGCCTGGCGCCACGAGCGCCACCGGGTGGACGGCGCCGTAGAGCATCGGGCGGATCAGCTCGGTCATGCCCGCATCGGCCACCAGGTAGGTGAGGCCTTCGCGCGGCTGGACGCGGACCACGCGGGTGAGGAGCCAGCCGGCATCGGCCACCAGTGATCGGCCGGGCTCCAGGATCAGGCGGGAGGCATGAGGCAGGTGCGGGCGGACGGCGTCAGCCAGAGCATGCGGGTCGGCAGTTCCGAGGCCGCCACCCAGGTCGATGCGGGTCGTGGACGACAGCCCGGCGGTGGCATCGGCCAGGCGGGAGGCCAGCTCGGCAAAGGCTTCCAATGACTCCACCGCGGAGCCGATGTGCGCGCCGATGCTCGCCGGCTCGCGGCCAGCCGCGCGAAGGGCGGCCAGCGCTTCGGGCAGGTTCGCGATCGGGATGCCGAATTTGGAAGCTGCGGCGCCGGTCGCCAGATGCGGATGAGTTTGGGCGTCCAGGGC
>DATEOS010000451.1:0-5574 GCA_035273815.1 Candidatus Limnocylindria bacterium | reverse complement strand
TACGGCCTGATCGAGATCGTCGGCCTGCTTGGCACTGTCTTCACGGTGGTGGCTGCCGGCTGGATCGGCTGGCAGAAGCCGTGGCTGTTCGGGCTCGCAGCCAGCATCGCCGGCACCCTGATCCAGGCCACCATCCTGGCGCTGTTGATCGACCCCGTCCCACTCCCCGGCGCGACCTTCAGCAGCATCTTTGTGGCGATCACCGTCAACCAGGTCCTGCAGCTGCAATGGGCGCTGGGCGCCCTGATCGGCTGGTACGGCGGCTACCTGCGACGCCGCATGACGGTGGCCGCGCCGGACGCAGGGCAGGGGCGGCGTCGCCGGCGCTGACCCGGACGAAACGGGCACGCAACTTGCTTGTGTCAGCGGCGAAGGCGTCGGTGAGCCTATGGGCTGTCCGGCACCCACGGGATCTGGACCGTCGCCAATGGAAGCTCGGGCCGGCGGTGACAACCATGGTCCATCCCGTCGGACAGATCGAGTGTTCGCCTGACGCCTCGAACTAGGGGCCGTCGCGGTCCGGGACCCTCCGTACCGGAGCCGCGACGGCCTCTCTTCATGCCCGCTCGCAATCAGGCGGGGGGCATGGATCCGACTTCGCCGGCTACGAGGTGCGCTGCCTCGGCCTGCCGCGCGGCTTCCATGGCAGCGGCGTAATCAGGCGCCAGCCCAAGCACCTCGCCGGTCGAGCGCATCTCGGGCCCCAACCGCCGATCAACGCCCGGCAGCCGCCATAGCGAGCCAATGGGCGCCTTGACCGCCACCAGCGGCGCATCCGGCGCGAGGCCCGGTCGCAGCCCAACCTCCGCCAGCGTCGCGCCCAGCGCGCAGCGCACCGCATCGGCCACCACGTCGCGACCGGTGGCCTTGGCCACGATCGGTACCGTGCGGCTGGCCCGCGGGTTTGCCTCGATCACGACCACCCGATCGTCGGCCGCGATCATCTGCACGTTCAGGATGCCGCGCAGCCCCAGTGCCAGCGCGATTCGCCCGGCGGCCTCCGCGGCCGCCTCTTGCCGCACGCGCGAAAGCGTCTGCGGCGGCACGACCGCCACCGAGTCGCCAGAGTGGATCCCGGGCGGGTCGAGCTGCTCCAGGATTCCCGGCACGCACCAGTCGGTGCCGTCGCTGATGGCGTCCACGTCCAGCTCCACCCCGCTGACCAGCTCATCGACGCGCAGCGGCCAGCCGATCTCGGTGGCCAGCAGGGCGCCGATGTCATCGTCGGATGAGAGCACGGCGATCCCCCGGCCCCCGATCACCCAGGATGGGCGGACGATCACCGGCAGGCCCAGCGCCTCGATTGCCTGGCTCAATCCCGCCGCGTCTTCCGCCAGCCGGCCGCGCGGCCCTTCCAGGCCCAGCTCATCGAGCAGCTGCGCGAACCGCTGCCGGTCCTCGGTCGTCTCGATGGCTTCGGCCGTCAACCCGGCAATCGGCACATCGGCATAGGCCAGGTCCTTGGCCAGGTCGATCGCCGTCTGGCCGCCGAAGGTGAGGATCACGTGTGGCGGCTCGCCGGTCAGGGCGCGCTCGTGGTCGACCACGTCCAGCACCGATTCGGTGTCGAGCGGCTCGAAGTAGAGTCGGCTGCAGGCGTCGTAGTCGGTGGACACCGTCTCAGGATTGTTGTTGATGACCACCGCGTCCAGGCCCATGGCCCGCACTGCCCAGGCCGCCCGCACCGAGCAGTAGTCGAACTCGATCCCCTGGCCGATGCGGATCGGTCCGGAGCCGACCACGATCACGCTGCGCCGATCCGGCGGCGGCGGCACCTCGCCGGTCGCGTATGAGCTGTAGAAGTACGGTGTCTCGGCGGGGAACTCACCGGCGCAGGTATCGACGCGTCGGTAGGCCGGCGCGATGCCGGCGCGCACCCGTGCCCGGCGTACGGCGACCGGCGGCACGCCCGAGAGCAGCGCGATGTCGGCGTCGCCGAAGCCCGCCCGCTTGGCGTCGATCAACGGCGCGCCGACCACCCTGCGCTCGGCATCGACCAGCTCGGCCAGCCGCTCGGTGAACCAGGGCGCGATGCCGGTTGCCGCCGACAGCCCGGCCGCATCGGTCCATCCGTGGCGCAGGAGACCGACCATGCGCCACAGCCGGGTGTCGCTGGCAGCCAGGAAGATACCGACCTCGTCCGGAGGCCGGTGCGTCAGGCCCCACACCGGGTCCTCCCAGGTCCAGCCGCGGCCGCGCGGCTCCAGCGACCGCACCGCCTTGAGCAGGGCCGGGCCGAACTCGCGATCGATGGCCATCGCCTCACCGGTGGCCTTCATCTGCACGCCCAGCGACCGATCCGCCTCGGGAAACTTGTCGAACGGCCAGCGCGGCAGCTTGACCACGACGTAGTCGACCGCCGGCTCGAAGGCGGCGGAGCCCATTCCCGTGGCGGGGTTCGGCAGCTCGTCCAGCCGCTTCCCCAGGCCCACCAGCGCGGCCAGCCGCGCGATGGGATAGCCGGTTGCCTTAGAGGCCAGCGCGCTTGAGCGGCTGACACGCGGGTTGACCTCGATGACCCGGTAGTCGTTGCCGTCGGGCGAGACTGCCAGCTGGACGTTGCAGCCCCCCTCCAGCCGCAGGGCGCGCACGATCTTCAGGGCGCAGCGGCGCAGTCGCTGGACCACCGGGTCCGGCAGGGTCTGGATCGGCGCCACCACGATCGAGTCGCCGGTGTGCACGCCCATGGGATCCAGGTTCTCCATGCCGCAAATGGCGATGGTCGTGTCGGCGGCGTCGCGAAGCACCTCGAACTCGATCTCGTACCAGCCGAGCAGCGAGCGCTCGACCAGCACCTGGTGGATGGGGCTGGCCGCCAGGCCGTGCGCGATCCGCTGACGGGCCTCGATCTCGTCCATGGCGAAGCCGCCTCCCCCGCCGCCGAGGGTGAAGGCCGGCCGCACAACCACCGGCGCGTTGAGGTGACGCACGAAGGCCAGCCCGTCGTCGACCGACTCCACCACGGCGCTCTCCGGCACGGGCTCGCCGATGCCGGTCACCAGCGAGCGGAAGCCACCGCGGTCCTCGGCCGCTCGCACCGCCGCGAGGGGCGTGCCCAGGACCCGGACGCCGTACCGCTCCAGGACGCCGGCGTCATCCAGCGCCACGGCCAGGTTCAGCCCGGTCTGGCCGCCCAGCGTGGGCAGCAGCGCATCTGGACGGTGCTCGGCGATCACCCGCTCGAGGTAAGCGGGCGATAAGGGGCCGATAAGCACCGTTCCGCCAACATCGGGATCGGTCATCACGGTCGCCGGGTTCGAGTTGACCAGGACCGTGTCGACGCCCTCGCCACGCAGCGCCAGGCAGGCCTGCACGCCGGCGTAGTCGAACTCGGCTGCCTGACCGATGACGATCGGCCCGGAGCCGATCACCAGGACGCGCCGTGGGGCGGTCACGAAGGGGTCGGGATGGCGCCGTCGGCAGCCTGGTCGAAGATGCGCGCCGCGTCGATGGGTCCGGGGGCGCCCTCGGGGTGGAACTGGACCGAGGCGATCCGGCCCGAGGCGTGGCTGAGCCCTTCCACCGTGCCGTCGTTCAGGTCGCGGTGGCTTATGCGGTAGCCGGCGGCGGCCAGCTCGGGCGCGTCGATCACCGCCACCTCGTGGTTGTGCGCCCCGATGTCGACGCGTCGGGTGATGGTGTCGATCACTGCGTGGTTTCCGCCGTGGTGGCCGACCGGCAGGCGGCGCGTCGGACCGCCGGCGGCGAGCGCCAGCAGCTGATGACCGAGGCAGATGCCCAAGACTGGCGGGCCGCCGGCCTGGGCCGCGGCGGCCAGCGATGCCACGGTCGCGATCTGCGGTGCCATGCGCGATGGATCGCCGGGCCCCGGCGACAGGACGACGAGGTCTGGGTCATGGGCGGCGACGTCGGCCGGGCTCGCGTCGTGGGGCAGTACGGTGATCGCCAGGCCACGCGCGGCGAGCGCGCGCAGCAGGGAATGCTTGGCCCCGTAGTCGATCAGCACCGCCCGGCCGCGTTGCTGGCCAGCGGCGGACACGATGCGCGTCGACCGGGTCGAAACCGAGGCCACGTGGTCCACCGACTCCCAGGTCGGGCTGTCGACCGCGTCCTGGACGGCGCGTCGCTCATCGGCCTCGCTTTCTTCCCGGTCCCCGACGGAGGGACGGATGACCGCCCGTCGCGCTGCGCCGCGGCGCAGCGCCAGCGTCAGCGCGCGGGTGTCGATGCCCTCGAGCGCCGGGATGCCGGCCTGGGCCAGCAGCTCTTCCAGTGACAGGCCTTCGCCGGAGGGCGGCGTGACCAAACGCGTCACGACCAGGGCGCGGGCATGGACCCGATCCGATTCGAGCTCGGCGGGATCGATCCGGTAGTTGCCGGCCATCGGGTGGGTCAGCACCACGATCTGCCCCTCGTACGAGGGATCAGTCAGGATCTCGCCCCAGCCCGTTGCGGCCGTGGTGAAGATCAGGTCGCCTTCGGCGGCAACGGGCGCACCGCGCAGCGAACCGCGGAGGAAGATGCCGTCGGCGGTGGCCAGCAGCCCCGGAGACGAAGCGAACGCCGGCCGCTCGGTGGCGGCTGGCGTCCGGGGCATGCGGCTCAGGGTCTGCACTGTCGCTCCTTTCCGGCCTCACCGGGCCGGACTTAAAGGACCTGCCGCAGTCTATCGCATGGCCACGTGCCGCAGCGGCTCGCTTCGCTATGCCTACTCGTCCACCGCCGGGGCCGGTTTTGCCAGGCGTCCGGCCAGCGGCCTCAGCCGCATGGCCAGCCACACCACGACCGCCACAATCACCAGGATCGGGAGGCCAACGATGAGCAGCCAGATCGCAGCATCGGCAACCGCCTGGCCCGCGGAGACGAGGGCCGCGACCGCATTGCCGAAGGTCGAGCCGGCATCCCACGCCTCGGCAGCATCCTCGACCGGCGTGCTGGCCGGCACCAGCGTGACGGTCAGGGTCGACATCGCGGCCAGGCCGTTCAGCTGCGTGAGCTGGGCGGTGAGCTGCTCAATCTGACCCCTGACCTCGTCCAGGCGCGACTGAACGGCCAGGACGTCATCGATCTTCTCGGCACGCTGCACGAGGAGGCGGTACTGCGCCTCCGATGCGTGCAGGTTCCGAATGCGCGCCTCCAGGTCCACGACCGACGCGGTGACGTCCTCGTCCCTGGTCGCCTCGACCCGGACCTCGCCGTCCATTGCGTGAAGCCGGTCCAGCGCCTCGTCGAAGCGTTCCGCCGGGACGCGCAGCGTCACCGTCGCGGCGTCGTCTTCGCCGCCCGTACGCGAATCGGAGACGTAGCCATCGAGCGACAGCGCCATCGCCCGCAGCTCGCCCACCGCGGCCCCGACTGCCGGTACCTCGACGGTAATCTCCCCCGTCTTGATGATCTTCCGTTCGGCCAGATCGGCAAGCGGGAGCTCACCCGGCGCTTCACCATCGTCGACGCCCGCGCCCGTGCCCGGATCTGCCGGAGCGGCTGGCTCGCCAACGGCGTCGCCTCCACGTGCACCGCTCGGCGCAGCGCCGGCCGACGCGCAGGCAGCCAGCAGGCTGGCCGTCGCGAGGACGACCAGGAAGACGCTGATGAGGCGACCGGTGCGGCGCG
>DATEOS010000450.1:0-8755 GCA_035273815.1 Candidatus Limnocylindria bacterium | reverse complement strand
CTTCGCCGCGACCTACTTCTGGTTCCCGAAGATGACGGGTCGTCGCCTCAACGAGGGGCTGGGCAAGATCCACTTCTGGATGATGTTTGCCGGCTTCAACCTGGCCTTCTTCCCGATGCATCCGCTGGGTGTGTCCGGCATGCCGCGCCGCATCAGCGACTACTCGCCCGATGCCGGCTGGACGATGTGGAACCTGGTCTCGACGTTCGGAGCCTTCCTGATCGCGGCCAGCATCCTGCCGTTCCTGGTCAACCTCGTCGCGACCTTCATCAACGGTGAGCGCGTCGGCGACGATCCGTGGGAGGGCAACACGTTGGAGTGGGCTACAACCTCGCCGCCGCCTCCGTACAACTTCGACGTGCTGCCGCCGATCCGCAGCGAGCGGCCGGTCTTCGACCTGCGGCACAAGCACGACATGGAGCACCTTGCCGCCGCGCAGGTGCCCATCCTGCCGCCGGCCGACGACGAGACGAACGTGGCCGGCGATGCGGATGCGGGAGGGGAGTCATGAGCGTCGACGCCCCGACTTCCGTGAGTGCCGACATGGGCTCCAGCCAGATGGTCAGCCCGCATCGCGAGGCGGGCATGCCAACGCCACTGGTCGGGATGCTCCTGTTCATCGCCAGCGAGGTGATGTTCTTCGGTGGCCTGTTCGCC
Organism: Candidatus Limnocylindria bacterium; assembly: GCA_035273815.1. Taxonomy (GTDB): domain Bacteria; phylum Chloroflexota; class Limnocylindria; order QHBO01; family QHBO01; genus DASSCW01. Next base: position 8,098 of record DATEOS010000450.1, on the reverse strand, counting down.
GCCTACTTCAACTCGCGGGCCGGCTTCGTGGGGTATTGGGGCCCAGTTGAGCCGGCCGAGCCGCTGGCGATCATGCCCATCGCGCTGCCGATCACCATCATCCTGCTCACCAGCAGCCTGACGATGCATTTCGGGGTGTTGGCCATCCGGCGTGGCGATCAGCGCGCCATGCGGTTCTGGACGTTCGTCACCCTGGTCCTGGGCGTGGGCTTCCTGATCGGGCAGCTGTATGACTACTCGGTGCTGGGCTTCGGCATCAGTGACGGCCTGTTCGGCACGGTCTTCTACACCCTCACCGGCTTCCATGGCGCCCACGTCTTCGGCGGCGTGGTGGGGCTGACGATCCTCACCGCTCGGGCCAGCCAGGGCCAGTTCAGCGCGCGCAACCACGTTGCGGTCGAGGCGGTGAGCATCTACTGGCACTTCGTCGACGTCGTCTGGGTCCTGCTGTTCACGACCCTCTACTTCCTGCGCTAACGGAGCGGCAATGAACGTCGAGCAGTGGATCGGCTTCCTGATCATCGCGATCGCCATCGTCGGCGTCCTGATCGTGATCTTCGCCGTGACGGTCCGCGTCGGGCGTCCAGGGCCGCGTCGCACTCCGCCGCCTGGCGTGCACCTGCCCTCCGGCAGCCTGCTGCCGGTCATCTTCTCGATCGCGGCGGCGCTGCTGGGTGCGGCCCTGGTCTTCAAGCCGGACGAGGCATATTCGCTGCCGGTGCTGAGCACCATCTCCGGCTTCATGAACCCGTGGCTGGGAATTGCCGGCCTGCTGGTGCTGATCTACGGCGTCGTCGGCTGGGTGCGCGCCGCCGACCGCGAGTGGGAAGAGGTCGAGGACTCTCCCCACCACGACACTCCGGGGCACTGATCGCGCCATGAGCGTGGCGACCGGCGTCGTCCGGCAGCGCGGCCTCTCGCTGCGCTGGCGCGTGGTCGGCGCAGTGCTGCCCCTCATCCTGCTCGCCGCCTGGGCGGGAACGATGCTGGTCATACGGGGGCCGTCCGCGGCGGGCCTGCAGATCGGCGAGCCGGCGCCTGACTTTGCGCTCACCGATCTCGATGGCAATGCGCTGCGGCTCAGCGACCTGCGCGGGCAACCGGTGATCGTCAACTTCTGGGCCAGCTGGTGCGGCCCGTGCGTCGACGAGTTCCCGGTCCTGGAGCAGGCGATCGCCCGCCACCAGGCCGAAGAGCTGGCCGTGGTGGGGATCGTGTTCCGCGATAACTCGGAGGCGGCGCGAGACTTCATGGCGCGTATGGGAGCCAGCTGGACGGCGGCCATGGATCCCGGCGAGCTGACGGCGCAGAGCTTCGGCGTGCTCGCCCCGCCGGAGAGCATCTTCATCGATCGCGACGGCATCGTGCGTGGGCGCCAGATCGGCCAGCTCACCGCGAACGATCTCGAGCGTCAGCTGGCGCTCACTCTTGAGGAGCAGCCATGACGGAAAACCTTCCGGCGCGCCAGGATCACGGGGAGCTGGTGGTGGACACCGTCCACGACATGCATCCCGATCACCACGACCCGCAGCACCAGGAGGTGCAGCAGAACGTCAGCGTTGCGCTCGTGCCGCTGGCGGTGATCCTCCTGCTGGTCGTGACGTTCATCCTGGCGGCCTGGACGTTCCTGGCGGCGCAACCTCCGGCCTGATCGCGCGCGCGTGCTGAGCGCAAGGCACGCAGGAGGGGGCTTCCCCGTGTGGCCCGCAAGCGATTACAGTTCGCGCCACGTCCACCCGCCGCCCGGTGCCGGGCGGTCACCCGAGGATGGATAAGGAGGACCGATGACGACGGCACGCCCAATCCCGTCGGCGCGGCGACGAGGCCATGCCCTTGCCGGCATGGCCTTTGCGTGCGCCCTCATCCTGCTCGCCGCCTGCGGCGGAGGTGGAGGCGGAGGCGGCGAGACTGCCTTCAAGCTGCGCCTCGCTACCACCAACGAGACGGCGGAACCCATCACCGTGACGCTCGCCGTCGATGAGGTGCCCGGTGAGCCCCAGACGCTTGAAACCTGCAAGGCCACCCTCTTCACGTTCGATATCCCCGCGGACCCGGGGACCTGGACGGTATCGGTCAACGACGAGGTCGCAATCGACTCCACCCAGCTCGATCCGAACCTGATCGACAAGAACCTGATCGGCAGCCTGCGGGTGAACGAGGATGGTTCGATTGAGCTCCCCGAGGAGATTCAGCCCGGCGCGTTGATCAGCCCACCCGCCGCCTCCGGCATCTGCCTCTGACCAGCGGCGTGGGCGTCCCGTCCGTCGCTACGCACCGTGGAGCCGCGCTGATAAGGCACTAGGCACCTTACGGCGTGCCCGCCGGATACCGCTGCGCCACGTACGCGTCCAGGATCTCCAGAAAGCGCGGCACGATGTCGTCGCCGCGCAGGGTAGTCCGCAGCTGCCCGTCCACGAAGACCGGCGCCACCGGCTCCTCGAAGGTGCCCGGCAGGCTGATGCCAATGTCGGCGTGCTTCGACTCTCCGGGTCCGTTCACCACGCAGCCCATGACCGCCACCTTGAGCTCTTCCACGCCCGGATGCGACTGCCGCCATATCGGCATCTGGTCGCGCAGGTAGTCGCCGATGTCGCGCGCCATCTCCTGGAAGAAGGTAGAGGTGGTGCGGCCGCAGCCGGGGCAGGCGCTCACCTGCGGCGTGAAGCTGCGCAGCCCCATCGACTGGAGGACCTGCTGCGCGACCTGCACCTCCTCGGTGCGGTCGCCGCCCGGCGCTGGGGTCAGGCTGACGCGGATGGTGTCGCCGATCCCGCGCTGCAGCAGGATGGAAAGGCCGGCGGTGGAAGAGATGATGCCGCGGCTGCCCATGCCGGCCTCGGTCAGGCCAAGGTGCAGCGGGTAGTCGCCCTGCACGGCCAGGCGGGCGTAGACCTCGACCAGGTCCTGCACGCCGGAGACCTTGGCCGACAGGATGATCCGATCGTGGTCGAGCCCGGTTTCCTCCGCCAGCCGCGCCGAGCGCATGGCCGATTCGACCATCGCCTCGATCATCACCTCGCGGCTATCGCGTGGTTCCGGCAGGGCGGCGTTGGCGTTCATCAGGTCGGTCAGCAGCTGCTGGTCGAGGCTCCCCCAGTTGACCCCGATGCGCACCGGCTTGCCGTTCGCGATCGCGACCTCCACGATCTGGATGAAGTTGGCGTCGCGGTGCTTGGCGCCCACATTGCCAGGGTTGATGCGGTACTTGGCCAGCGCCGCCGCCGCCGCCGGGTATTTCGTCAGCAGCAGGTGGCCGTTGTAATGGAAGTCGCCGACCAACGGGACGCCCACGCCCAGGCGATCCAGCTTCTCGCGGATGACGGGGACCGCCTTCGCCGCCTCGTCGTTGTTGACGGTGACGCGTACCAGCTCGCTGCCGGCATGCGCCAGCTGCGCCACCTGGATGGCGGTGGCATCGGCGTCGGCGGTATCGGTGTTCGTCATCGACTGGACGACGATGGGATGTCCGGAGCCAATGAGGACGCCGCCCACGTCGACGGTGCAGGTCGGACGGCGCTCGATCACGTCCTCGATCCTACCCGCTCCGCCCCGATCGGGCACGGCGGTTGCATTGAGCGCGGGCGTGATCCTGAGCGACCCAAGGCGTGAGTCCATCCCTCCCGCGAACCGGGTTGGGCGCGTGGTCGCCATCCTTGAGGATGAGGCCCTGCTGGCCGACCTGGCGGCAGAGCTCTGCGTCAGCCTTGGCCTGTGCCCGCAGGTGTACGCCACGCCGGCGCCTTTCCTGGACGTGGTTCGCGACACGCCGCCGGCAGTCCTGGTGCTGGACTGGCGCCTGCAGGATCAGCTCGCGGCGGCGGCCTTCATGGCAGTGCGCCATCGCCATCCCGCGCTGCCGGTCGTATGCTGGACCGCGAGTCCTCCACGGCGCCTGCCGCAGATGATTCGCGAGGACCCGATGACCCAGGTCGTCGACAAGACGACCGCAGCCACCGGCCTCGAGTCAGCGCTGCGTCAGGCCCTGGCAATGGTGGACCCCGAGCCGCTTCCGAAGGAGCAGGAAAATGTCCGACCTCTTCCGCATCCCCGATGAGATCAACCCGGACGAGCCGTCAGGGCTCACCCCCGACATGAACCCGATCGACGACGCCTTCCGACGCGACCAGGAGCTGGAGCGCCAGGAGCACCAGGGCGACGAGGACGACGACGAGGGCGACGAGGCTGGCGAGCCTGCCTAGTTCGCTATGCTGACGGCATGACCGCGACCATGCCGCCCAACCCAACCGCCCAGACTGAAGGCACCGATACCCGCCACCGCAAGGTCGCGATCATCGGGTCCGGACCGGCCGGACTCACCGCCGCCATCTACGCCTCGCGCGCCAACCTGGAGCCGATCGTCTTCGCCGGCAACGCGCCGCTCGGCCAGCTGATGATCACCTCCGACGTGGAGAACTACCCCGGCTTCCCCGATGGGATCCAGGGCCCGGAGCTGATGGCGGTCTTCCGCCAGCAGGCGGAGCGCTTCGGCTCGACGATCCTGGATGTCGACGTCACCAAGGTCGACTTCGGTGAGCGGCCCTTCAAGCTGTGGGTCAAGGACGACCTGTACCTGGCGGATGCCGTGATCGTGGCCACCGGCGCATCGGCCCTGTGGCTGGGGCTGACCTCCGAGGAAGAGTTCCGCGGCCGCGGCGTGAGCGCCTGCGCCACCTGCGACGGCTTCTTCTTCCGTGATCGCGAGGTGGCCGTGGTGGGCGGCGGCGACACGGCCCTGGAGGAGGCCCTCTTCCTGACCAAGTTCGCCTCCAAGGTCACCGTCCTGGTGCGGCGCGACGAATTCCGCGGCAGCAAGATCATGCAGGACCGCGCCTTCGCCCACCCGAAGGTGGAGGTGCGCTGGAACACTGAGGTCACCGACGTCCGGGGTGACATGACCGTCACCGAGCTGGCGCTCCGCGACACCGTCACCGATGAGGAGTCGACCATGCCGGCGCAGGGCATGTTCGTGGCTATCGGCTACAAGCCGAACACGGACCTGTTCAAGGGCCAGCTGGACCTGGACCCGCGCGGGTACTGCAAGACGGCCGCGGACGGCGATACGAACAGCAACATCGAGGGCGTCTTCGTGGCGGGCGACGTGCACGACCATCGCTATCGCCAGGCGGTCACTGCCGCCGGGGATGGCTGCAAGGCGGCCATCGACGTGGAGCGCTGGCTGGAGTCGATTGGCGAGGTGGAGCGGGTCACCGCCACCAACTGGTAGCCCTTCCCCGCGTCGTAGCGCTCCCCGCGATACGCACGCGTTGCGTACAAGGGCGCCGCGGGGCGTCCGTGAGGCTCCTGGCGCGCCGCCTGACTCACCTGTTGTGTACCATGCCGCGCAGCCCCGCCGATGCGCGCCGTTGTACGCAAGGGGCGCGTATGGGCGGTCTTTCTCGCGGTCGCTGTCGCGGTCTCTGTCGCGGACTCCGCAGCCCTCTCAGTCGCCCAGCAGCTGCGCCGCCAGCTCCGGCGTGACGCCCTCCCGGCCAGCCTGCGCCAGGTGCTCCAGCGTGCGCCGCCAGGATTCGTCTGCGGCCACGGCGATCGCCATCTCGCGCTTCGCGGCGGCGAGGTCGCCCCTGGTCGCCAGCTCGAGCGCGGTCCAGAAGACCAGCTCGTACGCTTCGGGTGCGATGCGTCGCACCTCGGCGTAGCGTTCCTCGGCGCTCTTCCCGGCCTTTGCCTCGTCGCCATCGTCGTCGAGCATGTCGTAGGCGAGCTGCAGCGTCACGATCCGTCGCAGCTCCGGCACGGGGTCCGGGTGGTCCTCGATGCGCATGTCCATCACCAGGCCGTGACCGCGCCAGGCCCTGGGATGGAGCTGCGCGTCGACCACCATGAGCGCCGCCGACTGCCGCCCGCGGACGTCGCCACCCTCGGCCTCGGCGGCCTCCATCGCGCGCAGCAGGCGCTCGACGAACGGTGCGCCCTCGGCCAGACCTTCCTCGTAGGCCGTGGCCATGGCCGGCCAGCAGGTGTCGTTGCGCAGCAGGTTGCCCTGCACCGTGAAGCCGTCGCGGACCAGGTGTCCGGCGGCGGGGATGGTCTCGCTGCCGGTATGCGCCGCCGCCCGCCCCTCCGTGTCGACCACGCCCAGCTGGCGGACCTGCGCATTCTCATCGCTGGCCAGCAGCGCGGCCACCGTCTGTTCGGCGCTCGAGCCGGCCCGCAGCAGCTCCAGGCCAATCGGGCCGAAGGCCACGTTGACCGATGCCTGGGTGGCGACCGCGCCCACGCCGGCCTCGAGCCATGGAACGACCGGGCCGACCCCCAGAAAATGCGACTGCACGGCGATCCCGAAGCGGCCGGTCTGCGGGTCACGCGCGACGATGGAATAGGTCATGCGCGCAGCGTAGCGGCTGCCTCGGCGATCGCCAGCAGCTCATCGACGGACGGTCCGGCGGGCAGCGCCCTGACCACGCAGCTGTCCAGCACTGCGCAGTACGGCGCCAGCAGGCCGGGCACCTGCGAGCGCTCGGTGGCGGCCACCCCCGGCGCTCCCCGCGCGCCCGCCCCCTGCTCCTCGAACAGGCGTGTGTAGGGACGCGGGCGCGTCGTGTAGCGGCGGCCCTCAGCCTGCAGCAGCTCGTCCGCGTCGGGACCAAGGGCCGTGCGCACGTAGCACGCGATCCGAGGAGCCGGCCGGCCGGCGGACGCCGCGCCCTCCCGAACCAGCTCCCGCGACCACTCGATCCGCTCCGGATACGCCCAGTTCAGCAGCACCGCGTCCGCGATCTCGCCGCCGAGCCGGCACATTCGCGGGCCAAGCGCGGCGATCGCCAGCTTCACAGCGGGGAGCGCCTCGCGCATCGCGACCACGCCCTGCCGCACCGCGGCCAGGCTGGCGCCGTCGCCGGTCCCCACGCCCAGCACCAGACGCTCGTGGGGGATGCCCGATGCCGCCACCTCGTCCAGGATCTCCGCGATCGGGCGCTCGGAGAGCGGGATGACCCCGACGCACAGGTCCAGACCGGGCGCGTCGCGCCCGGCCACGGCCAAGGTGGCCAGCCCGGAGCGCCCGTGACCGTCGTTGCACCACAGCTCGCGGTAGCCCAGCGCCGCCAGTCGCGGGCCCAGCCCGGCCAGGTCTGCGGGGATCGGCTCGTCCCGCGCCACCAGGCCGAAGCCAAGGCGGCGCTCGTGGTCAGTGCCCTTCACCTGGCCATGATGACAGTGGCCGTAGACTGGAGGCTCACGTAGCGGAGATGGCCATGAACGCGTTCATCATCGATCTGGAGAACAAGCCGGGCAGCCTGGCCGACACCGCGGCAGCGATTGCCGAAAAGGGGATCAACATCAACGGGGTGGCCGGCGCCACCAGTGGCGGCACCGGCACGATCGCCATCGTCACCAACGACGAGTCCGCCACGCGGTCGGCCCTGCAGGGTATCGACTGCAAGTTCCGCGAGGTCGCGCTCGCCTCCGCCGCCCTGGAGGACAAGCCGGGCGTGCTGGCCGACGCGGCACGCCGCCTGGCCGATGCGGGTGTGAACATCGAGGCCATCTTCCCGACCGGGATGGAAGGCAACCGGATCACGATCGCCTTCGGCGTCGACAACATCGAGGCCGCCAAGCAGGCGCTGGGCGCCCTGACCGGGGCTACCGCCTGAGGCACGTCCCCAGGACCCATGCGATGAGCGGCCGACGTGGCCGCTCATCGCCTTGTCAGGGGCCTTCGCGTGGACCCAGGGCAGTTCGCGCCACGTCGGGCACGTCGGTCACGAAGCCCCACAGGCCGAACACGGCCAGGTGCTTCATCCGATCCGGGTCGTTGACCACGTAGCAGCCGACCTGCCGCCCGTAGGCCATCGCCTGGGACAGCGCCGGCGCGGGGTCCAGTCCCAGGTCGCCCTCCCAGGGATGCACTGACTGGTGGCCGTGCTCCACCGCCCACCGCAGCGCCGGCTCGAACGGCTGGGTCGGCACCAGTAGGTAGCCGGTGCGCAGCTCCGGATCCAGGGCGTGGGCCTCGTCCAGCGCCGTTTCGTCGAAGCTGAATACGGTCGCGCGGCCGTCCCTGCGGACCGCTCGGTCGCGCAGCGCCTCCACCACCTTCGGCACGGCGGCGCGGGCCTTGATCTCGACCACCAGCCCC
>DATEOS010000449.1:0-2837 GCA_035273815.1 Candidatus Limnocylindria bacterium | reverse complement strand
GCACGGCGGCGCGCATCGGCCTCGAGGTCGTGCATGCCAATGCTGCCCAGGAAGTACTCGCACAGCTGCGTCGATGACAGCCGGGCGCGGTCCCACTTGTTGGTCGCCTCGCCCTCCTCCTGGAAGCCGCCCTCGACCATCAGCTCCATGGCCTGCGCCTCGTCCATGGACCCGGCGTGGATGCGCAGATCCATCAGCGTGTTGGTGATGCTGCGCAGGTAGAACTTCAGGTGCACCAGCATCAGCGCAGGGTCCTCCGACCCGTAGCCAACGTCCATCATCACCTGGGTGACGTAGACCGCCCAGCCCTCGGCGAAGACGCCGGAGCCGAAGATGCCACGCACCGCCGAATCGGTGCGGTTCGAGTAGGCGAGCTGCAGGTAGTGGCCCGGCACGGCCTCGTGGATGGTGAGCAGCCGCAGCTGGCGGGCGTTGTTCTCGCGCATCCACGACTCACGCCGCTCGTCGTCCCACTCATTGGGGATGGGCGTGATCGCGAAGAAGCTGTCCAGCCCGCGATCCAGGGGTCCCGGCGGGATGAGCATGGCGCCGCCGAAGGCTCGCAGGAACTGCGGCGTCCACACGATCTGCAGCGGCTCGTCGGCCAGGCCGATGAGGTCGCGCTCCGTGATGAAGGCCTCGATCCGCTCGTTCTCGGCGCGGCACCAGTCCAGCAGCTCGTCCGCCTGGGGATGGTCGGTGGCGATGGCGTCCAGGACGCTGCGGACCGTCCGGTTGTCGTCCTCCGGCATCGGTTGGTTCCCCATCCAGGTCGGCCACAGCTCGCGGGCAAGGCGCAGCATCTGGGCCCGGACTTCGTCATAGGCCGATGCGGCCCGTGCCTCCAGCTGGTCCGGCGTCAGGTCCGTCTTGAGCGCGTGGCGGAACTTCTGCGCGTAGAGCTCGGGACCAAGCCGGTAGTCGCCGGTGGCGCGTGGTTGCAGCTCGTCTCGCAGCCAGGTGGCGAACGCATCGATGGCCGCGCGGGCGGGCGGGGCGGCCGCTTCCACCTCCGCCCGGAGCGCCTCATCGTCCAGGTCCGAGGCCTCCTGGACCGCGGTGTCGACCAGGTCGAGCAGGCCGGGCATCCGCTCTGCCGCCTTCTGGGTGTGGAACGCGCTGGTCGTCCGCGAACCGCCGGCGTCCAGGGTCGCGCGTGCCTGGTCGAGTGCGGCAGGCAGCCCGGCCAGCCGCTCCGCCACGCTGCGCATCCGATCGGGCAGTGGCGCGAACTCGCGTGCCAGCAGGCTGAACAGGCCGTTGCCGAAGACGTAGACGTAGGTCATCGGGTTCCAGGAACCTTCGTCCAGCGTCTCCTCCGCGAAGCGGATGGCTGCCAGGTTCTCCAGCAGGATCCGCCGGTCGATGGCGTCGTCGCGGCTCAACGCATCGGGCGCGGCAGCCTCGACCTGCGCCGATGCATCGGTGATCCAGGCCAGGCGTGCAGCCCGGCCGCTATCGGTCAATTCCGGCCATCGGCCGTCATGGGCGTGATGCCCGATCTCGGTGGCCTGCACCGGGTAGGCGCGGAAGTACCCGGACAGCACCTCGTCCACGATGGCGCGAAAGTCCATGTCATCCTCGTCGGGTTCAGGGAGAGTTGTCGGCCCGGACGCGTCCGGGGCATGCATGCTAGCAACCCCTATGCGCCGCGACCGTGGACTGATACCGTTTAATCCTGCCCAGGGGGTCTCGGGCATACCCCTCGGAGGCGTTGTGATGGGCATACGAGAACGCAAGAAGGCCGATACGCGTCGAGCCCTGGTCGACGCCGCTTCGGAGCTCTTCGCCGAGCGCGGCGTGCAGGCCACGACCATGGACGACATTGCCGAGGCGGCAGGCATGAGCCGCACCAGCGTCTTCAACTACTTCGGGCACAAGGAGATGATCCTGTGCGAGATCGGCGCCCGGTACGTGAGCGAAATCGCCGGCCCGCTCCAGGCTCGTGACGAGGGCGATCCCCGGAAGGCCTTCGGGGCGGTGACGGAGGCGCTGGCCGAGCTGGCCAGCCAGCAACCGGCGCTGGTCGCAGCCGTCGCGCGCGAGACCACCCATCCCGACCCGGAGCGGCGCAAGTGCGCGCGGGACACGATGGGCTACTCGCGGCTGATCGACGAGATGCTGGATGGCCTTGTCGAGCGGGGCATGCTGCGGCACCCCGACTACAAGGCGTCGTACGGCAACCAGATCGTCGACCTGCTCAGCGGCGTCCTGATCCGGCTCGCCGGCGTTGCCTCCCGCGACGAGATGCGACGCGAGATCGGGCGCTCGCTGGAGCTGTTCATGGCCGGCGCCATGCGGGAGCCGATTGGCTCGGCGGCGCCATCGGTTCAGCTCGTCGGGGCGTGAGCGACAACCTCTGCTATCGCGACGCCTACGCGCGTGAGACGCAGGCAGCGGTCCAGGCAGTCGACCCGGATTCCGGCGCCGTGCTGCTGGATCGGACCGTCTTCTACCCCGGCGGGGGCGGGCAGCCGGCGGACCACGGCTGGTTGCGCCGGGATGGCCGGAGCTGGACCGTCACCGGCGCCCGTAAGCAAGGCGACGAGATATGGCACGCGCTGGAGGGCGAGCCGCCGGCGGTCGGAGCGATCGTCGCGGCCGAGCTGGACTGGTCGCGCCGGCATGCGCTCATGCGGACCCATTCAGCGCTCCATGTGCTGTGCGGCGTCATCTGGCGCGATCACCAGGCGTCGGTCACCGGCGGCAACATGGAGCCGCTGTCCGGGCGGATGGACTTCGAGTTCGAAACGATGCACGGCGACCTGGTGGCGGACATCGAGCGGCGGGTGAATCTTGAGGTCGTGGCGGACCGTGAGATCCGGGTCGCCATCCTG
>DATEOS010000448.1:0-2488 GCA_035273815.1 Candidatus Limnocylindria bacterium | reverse complement strand
GCTTGTCGGCGTCGGGCACCTGCGCATCCGTGAGGAGACCGGAGCGAACGCGGTCATCCTCGGCCTCGGCGTGCTGGCCGCCACCGTGGTGCTCCTAATGTTCGCCCCCACGCTCAGCGAGGAGCCGGGTACCGCCATCGCGCTTGTGGCGATCCTCGTGCTCGGCGTCGTCCTCGACTTCGTGTGGAAGCGCGTACGCGGCAACGTCCCCCCGACGCCGGAGCCCGCGGCGTCCGCCTGAGCCGGATGGCTCGGGCGGACGAAACAACGCGAGGGTCGTCGTCCCCGCAGGTCCGTCACCGCCACGATGCGGTAAGAGATTAGCCGAGGCTGACGCCCGATCCCGTCAGTGATCGTGTCGGGATGGCGATCGCTGGGCCCTCGGCTCGTCAGCGGCACTGGGCGTCCCGCCGGCGCTGGGCGAGTACTGCGGGGGCACAAGTTGGTGCGGTTTCGATGCGCTGTGCTAACGTCGATCGGCAGCGAGGTGACAGTTAGGCGCTCTGGCTGAGCACGAAACTGTCAGATGCGATGCGGGAGTAGCTCAGTTGGCAGAGCGGCAGCCTTCCAAGCTGCATGTCGCGGGTTCGATCCCCGTCTCCCGCTCCACCTACCAGCCACGCGCAGCGACCGATGACACCGCGACGAGCAGTCGTGGCGCAGCAGGTCAGGCCAGAGGGCGCTAGCCCTTCGGCTTTTTGGGCTGCTTCTTCTTGGGTGGCTTCTTCGGGGTCTTGTCGACCATGTGGCATTCCTCCGTCTGAGGCCGAGTGTAATCATCGCGCCAAGCGACCCAACCCGTCCGCCTACACTCCCGCCATGGCCGTCTCCGACGATCGCGCCCTGCTACAGCTCGCCAAGGCCGAAGCCTTCATCGGGCTCGCGGAGGGCGGTATCCCGATCGGCGCGGCCCTCGTGGCAGGCGGCAAGGTGCTTGGCGCCGGGCACAACCGGCGGGTGCAGCTGGGCAGCCCCATCAGTCATGGCGAGACCGATGCCCTGGAGGTGGCCGGCCGCCAACCGGCATCGGTCTACCGGCAATCGACCATGGTCACCACCCTGTCGCCCTGCGACATGTGCACCGGCGCGATCCTGCTGTATGAGATCCCGCGCGTGGTCATCGGCGAGAACCGGACCTTCATGGGCGGCGAGGAGCTGCTCCGATCGCGCGGTGTGGAGGTGCTCGTCCTGGACGACGCCGAATGCGTGGCGATGATGGAGGCCTTCATCGCGGAGCATCCGGAGCTCTGGCACGAGGATATCGGCGAATAGAAGGACGAGTGAGCCGCACAGCCCGGCCCACTCGCCTGGCGCACTACCGCCGCTGATCAGACGTCAGCCGCGCCCGACTTGTGGCAGTCGCCTGCCGATTTGACACGCCGGTGCGCCGCAGCCACGCTCCGCCGACCATGGCCGACACCGCCATCGCCGACTTTCTGAAGGCCGAAGGCTTCGTGTCGCCCGCCAGCGCGGCCGCCGCCCGCGCCGCGCTCGAGAATGCCGGCCTGACCCGTCCCGGCAAGACGCGCATGGCCGATGAGAAGCTCGACCGCGCCCGGGACGCCCTGACGCTGGCGGTCATCCGTCACTGCAGCGATCCGGCCTGCGTGGCCACGGCCTCCGACGACGGCCGCCAGTCGATGGAGACCGATAAGCCCCACTGCGCCATCTGCTCCGGCTCCAACAACACCCGGGCGCTGCGCCGGATGGCCTCCGCCTGCGCCACGGCCCGCGTGCGGCGATTGCTGGTGGTGGGCGGTCGGCCGCCGATGTGGAGCGAGATGGACCGCACCCTGGCCGGCAGCGGCCTGCAGCTGCGCTATGTCGACGGCACCAGCAAGCTGCCCTCCGGAGCCGATGCGCTGCGCGACTGTGCCTGGGCCCAGCTCCTGGTCGTCTGGGCTCCGACCCCGCTGCCCCACAAGGTCAGCGACCTGTATCGCGCCGACGTGTGCGCGGTGGCGCGGCGAGTGGTGGTTCATCGCCGCGGGATCGAGGCGCTGGCCATGGAGGTGGTCAGCCACCTGGAGCGCTAGGCGACCACCCCGTCACGCCGCAGCTGCGCGATCTCGTCCGGGCCGATGCCCAGCTCGCTCAGCAGCTCATCGGTGTGCTCGCCAAGGAGCGGCGGCGCGCGACGGAGCGGAGGGCTCTCTCCGTCCAGCCGGATCGGGTCGGGGGCCAGGCGCATGGGCGGCGCCTCCTGGACCCAATTGCCGCCATGGGCCGCTTCCATGTCTCGCATCGCCTCCCCCACGCCGGCCACGGGACCGGCCGGCACGTCCGCGGCGCGCAGCGCCTCCCCCAGCTCGTCGCGGCCCCGCTCCCGGATTGCGGCGCTGAGCCAGGCAACCAGATCCGTACGCCCGGATACGCGCTCCGCGTTCGTCGCGTAGCGTCCTTCGGCGTCCAGCCCCAGCACCACCAGCAGCCTCGCGAACTGCGTGTCGTTGCCGACCGCGATGGCCAGGTACCCATCCCGCGTCGC
>DATEOS010000447.1:0-5432 GCA_035273815.1 Candidatus Limnocylindria bacterium | reverse complement strand
CGGCCGCCTGGCGGCCATCCGCTCGTTCTATCGCCACGCCGCCCGCCAGGGCTGGATCGAGACCGACCCGATGGCCGGCGTCCGCTCTCCCCGGCGACCCGGCCGGCTGCCGCGTGTGCTGAGCGCCGGCGATGCGGCCCGGCTGGTCGAGGCGCCGGCACGCCGCGGTGCGGAGACCCGCCGTGGGATCGGGTTGGCGGTGGCGGACGCCCTGGTGCGGCGCGACGCCGCCCTGCTCGAGCTCCTGTATGCCACCGGCATGCGGATCAGCGAGGCCGCCTCGCTCACGATCGACCGAGTCGACGTCGCCCGCCGCCGGCTCCGGGTCATCGGCAAGGGTGCCAAGGAGCGCGAGCTGCTCTTCGGGCGACCAGCCCAGGCCGCGGTGCAGGCGTACCTGGCGGAGGGCCGGCCCCGGCTTGTGGCCCGCACCCCGACGGCGGGTCCGGCGGCGCTGTTCGTGAACGCGCGCGGTGGTCCCCTGACAGCCCGCGGCGCGCGCCTGATCGTCGATCGCTGGGTGGAGGCAACCGGGGTGGCGGCCCGCACCTCGCCGCATACCCTGCGGCATTCATTCGCCACGCACCTGCTCGAGGGCGGCGCCGACCTGCGCTCCGTCCAGGAGCTGCTTGGTCACGCGAACCTCGCCACCACCCAGATCTACACCCACATCTCGGACGCCGCCGTGCGCAGCGCCTACCGCTCGGCGCATCCGCGCTCGGGGCGCGGCGCTGCCGGCGGCGCGCGGTGAAGGAGGACCTGCCGACACCGCTGGAGGGAATCTCCGGGGAGCCGGTCGGCGAACCGATCCCGACCCCCGGACCCTCAACCGCTCGAGTGCTGGCCACTGCCAGCCTGATCCTCACCGTCGCCGCGCTGGCCAGTCGGCTGCTGGGCTGGATCCGGCTGCTGGTGATCGGCTCGCAGTTCGGCGCCAGCCGCGAGCTGGACGCCTATTTCGCCGCCTTCCGCATCCCGGACGCCATCTTCCAACTGGTGGTGGCCGGCGCCCTGAGCGCGGCCTTGATCCCGGTTTTCGCCAGCTACCGCGCTCGCGGCCAGGAAGCGGAGGCCTGGCGGCTGGCCAGCAGCATCATCAACCTGGTGGTCATCGCGCTGGCCGGCCTCTCGCTGCTGATGGCCATCTTCGCGCCGCTGCTGGTGCCCATCGTGGCGCCCGGCTTCGACGCCCCGACCACGGAGCTCACCATCCGCATGACCCGGGTCATGCTGCTCTCGCCGGTCCTGATCGGGATGGGGGCGGTCGTGAGCGGCATCCTGAACTCGTACGAGCGGTTCGCGGTGCCATCGCTGGCGCCGCTCGCCTACAACCTGGTCATCATCCTGGCCGCCATCTTCCTGGCGCCGGTGATGGGCGTCGAAGGGCTGGCGGTCGGGGTCGCCATCGGCTCCCTGGCCCACCTCGTCATCCAGCTGCCGGAGCTGGGCAAGGTCGGGCAGCGTTACGACCTGACCATCGGCCTACGTCAGCCGGGTGTGCTCAAGGTCGCCTTGCTGATGGGGCCACGCATGCTTGGGCTTGCGGCCGGACAGCTGAACTTCATCGTCTCGACCATCCTGGCCTCCGGCCTGCCGGCGGGTAGCCTGACGGCGTACAACTACGCCTTCCAGCTCTCGCAGATACCGGTGGGTGTGCTTGGCGTCAGCGTGGCCGTTGCGCTCTTCCCGACCCTCAGCCGCGACGCTGCGCTTGGGCATGTCGGCGAGATTCGTAGACAGGTGGCGACCAGCCTGCGCGTCCTGATCTTCATCGCTGCGCCCTTGACGGCGGCCATGATCGTGCTGGCGGAACCGATCACCGCTGTCTTCTTCCAGTACGGACTGTTCAGTGCGCAATCGACGGCACTCACGGCAAGCGCCCTGGCCTTCTTCGCCATCGGCCTGGTGGCACACATCGTGGTGCACGTGCTGACCCGTGCCTTCTACGCGATGCAGGACACGCGCACGCCCGTCCTGTGGGCGATCGTCGCCGTGGCAATCAACGTTCCGCTCATGGCGTGGTTGGTCGGACCGATGGGCGTCGTGGGCCTGGCCCTGGCCCTCTCGGTCAGCGCGAGCCTGGAGGTGATCGGGCTCCTCTGGGCGCTGCACAGCCGCATCGAGTCGATCGAAGGCGCATCGGTGCTCCGCTCAGCCGCGCGCTCGGCGGTGGGCGCCGGCGCTGCCGCCCTGACCATGCTGGGCGGGCTGACGCTGGTGGAGACCTGGCTGCCGGCCCTGCTGGAGGGCGGCATCACGCGCCTGCTGGTGGTCGTGGTGCTCACCGCCGCCGGGGCAGCCATCTTCCTGCTGGTGACCTCGGCGCTGCGTTCGCCAGAGATCGCCCTGCTGCGCAACCTGATGAAGCGACGCAACCGGGCGCAGGCATGATCAAAGTCCGCCCCGCCACCGACGCCGACCACGCCTCCTGGCAGGCGCTGCTGGGCCGGTGCGCCTCCGGCGACTTCCTGCACGACTGGTCGTGGGCCGATGTCGCCGCCTTCGACGGGCAACCGCAACGCCGCTTCGTGGCAGAGGACGAGGGCGAGCTGGTGGCGCTGATGGCCGCTCAGGTGCGGCGGCTGCCGCTTGGTCGCAGCTTCTGGTACGTGCCACACGGGCCGGTCATGGACTTCGACCATCCGAAGGCCGCCGAACGGCTGCGGGCAGCGGCCATCGGGCTGCGCGAGGCCGCCCGCCGCGACCGCGCGATCGCGGTGAAGCTGGAGCCGCGCCTGGAGCGCGGGAGCAAGCCGACTGGCCACTTCGCGAGGCTGCGCCACGAGCCGCGGACCCTGCAGGTCGGGCAGACCCGTCTCGTGGACGTGGCCGACGACGAGGCGTTACTGGCGGGCTTCGACAAAGACACGCGCTACGCCGTGCGGCGCGCCGAACGCGAAGGGGTGGCAGTCACCACGGTCGCCGACGCGGGCGACCTGGTGGCGATCGACGCGCTGCATGCGCTCGTGCTCGAAACGCACCGCCGGGCCGGTTTCCCCAAGCCGCCGTTGCAGCGTTATCGGCTCGCCTGGCGCGGCCTGGCCAGTGCCGGTCGCGCCACCATCTTCGAGGCCCGGCGCGAGGACGAGCTGCTGGCCAGCGCCATGCTGGTGATCGAGGGCGATCGGTCGTTCTACCTGTTCTCCGGTTCGCGCCGCGAGGAGCAGGGGGAGCCAAAGCGCTACGCCTCGTATGCCCTGCAGATGGCGATGCTGCGCCACGCGCGCGCTGCCGGGGCCACGGTCCATGACCTGTGGGGTATCGCGCCCGAGGGTGCCTCGCCGGAGCACGCCTGGTACGGGGTCGGTCTCTTCAAGAAGGGCTTCGGAGGGCGGCCGGTGGTCTGGGCCGGCAGCTGGGACATCGTCGTGGATCGAACCCTGTACCGCATGCGCAACATGGCCGTCGGCTGGCGAGCGAAGGCCCGGGCGCTGCTTGCCCGCGTCCGCCCGAGGGACCCATGAGCCAGCCGCGGAGCGTGCCGCTCGCTCAGCTCACCGACGAGATCGGGCCCGAGCGCGTGATCGGCCTGCCGCTGGGCGAGGTCCGCGGACTGGCTTACGACTCACGGACGGTCGAAGCAGGCACGCTCTTCTTTGCGATCCCCGGTGTCCATGTCGACGGGCATGACTACGTGCCGCAGGCGATCGCCGGCGGAGCGCTGGCGGTGGTGCTGGAGCGCGAGCTCCCCGGCCTGCCGGTGCCGCAGCTGGTGGTGAGGCGCTCGCGCGACGCCCTGGCCGATGCGGCCGACGCCTGGTACGGCCACCCGTCACGCAAGCTCCACGTGATCGGCATCACCGGCACCGACGGCAAGACCACCACCGCCTTCCTGGCGGAGGCGATGCTGCGCGCCGCCGGCTGGCGACCCGGGCTGGTGGGAACGGTGGAGGTCGGCGTCGGTGACGAGCGAGCGGCCAACGAGAACCGCAATACCACGCCGGAGGCGCTTGAGCTCCAGGGGCTGCTGGCCGACATGGTCGCGGCCGGCAACGACAGCGTGGTGATGGAGGCGACCAGCCACGGGCTGGCCCAGGCGCGCACCCGGAACATCGACTTCGACATCGGCATCCTGACCAACCTCACCAGCGAGCACCTGGAGTTCCACGGCTCGTGGGAGAACTATCGGGCCGCCAAGGCCATGCTCTTCGAACAGGTCCCGCTGTCGATCCTCAACGCCGACGATCCGTCGGTCGCTCACTTCCGTGCCATGGCCGGTGGGCGGGTGGTGAGCTACGGGCTCGACAACGAGGCCGATGTCCGGGCTGCTGACGTGGATGCCCGTGCCAACGGCACCTCCTTCACGGTCACGGCCGGCGACTGGTCCGGGCGCGTCGACCTGCAGCTGCCGGGCAGCTTCAACGTTTACAACGCGCTGGCGGTGATGGCGCTGGCCAGGGTGGAGGGAATCGACCTGGACCTGGCGGCCCGTGCGCTGGGTGACGTGCCGGGCGTGCCAGGTCGGATGGAAACGGTTGACCTTGGTCAGCCATTCGGCGTGGTGGTCGACTACGCGCACACCGCCGATTCGCTGGGCAAGGTGCTGCGCATCCTGCGGCCGCTGGCGACGGGGCGGGTGATTGCCGTCTTCGGCTCGGCGGGCGAGCGCGACCCGACCAAGCGACCGGCCATGGGTCGGGCCAGCGCCGAGCTGGCGGACGTCAGCATCGTCACCGACGAGGATCCCCGCCTGGAGGATCCGCGCCTCATCAACGAGGCCATCGCGGAGGGCGCCCGAGAGGCCGGCGGCCGTGACGGCGAGACGCTGTTCGTCATCGACGACCGCCCGGCGGCGATCGGCCACGCCATCGGATTGGCACAGGCCGGCGACGTGATCCTGCTGGCCGGCAAGGGCCACGAGAAGACCATCATCTACGGTACCGACGGCCGCTGGTGGGACGAGAAGGAGGTTGCGCGACGGGCGTTGCGCGACGCGGGGTACGGTGAAGCCGATGCCTGAGCTCCGCGCCTGGCGGGTCACCCAGCGCCACGACTGGAACACCTTCGTCGAGTCGGCCGCGTACCGCAGCTTCCCGCAACTGTGGGAGTGGGGGGAGCTGCGCCAACCGGCCGGCTGGCGGCCGGTGCGCCTGGCGGTAGGTCCAGACCCTGCTCAGCCGCCCCTGGCAGGGGCCCAGGTCCTGGTCCGCGACGTCCCCGTGGTCAAGTGGCGACTCGGCTACGCCCCGCGCGGACCGGTGGGCGAGTTGGACGAAGCCCCGGTGCGGGAGGCGATGACATCGGCCCTGCGCGCACTCGCCCGCGACGAGGGAATCGCCACCATCAAGGTGGACCCGGAGGCGACGCCCGACAGCCCGTGGGGACAGGCATTGCTGGAGCCGCCCTGGCGGGGAGCGACGCGGGTGCAGCCGCCACGCACACGACTTATCGACCTGGGTCAGGACGAGGAGGCGCTGCGCAGCGCCATGAAG
>DATEOS010000446.1:0-2222 GCA_035273815.1 Candidatus Limnocylindria bacterium | reverse complement strand
GCGACACCGAACAGTGCACGGTAGGTCTGGCCGTCGCGGGCCCGCGCGTTGAAGTTCGACACGATCGGGGTGGCGCTGCCCTGGAGGGCCTCATCGGTGGCGGTGGCCTCCCACAGGGTGCCCTGCACCGCGTGCGGGATGGTGTCGGTGCTGACCTTCAGCCCGGTGACCGTCCAGCCCTGGACGACGTTGCCGTCGGTCAGCTTGGCCTGGCTGCCGAGCTGGGTGGTGTTGACGGCGCTCTGTTGTTCGGCAATCGCCGTCGGTGCGGTGAGCGCGGTGATCGCCCCTGCGGCGGCAATGGCCGCAGCCGCAAACGCGGCCGCGATCTTCGTGGTGTTCACGGTGTTTCACTCCTGAGTCGTCCGATAATCGGCGTTCCCCCCGGTGGGGTGCACACAATCAGCGAAGTTAGCAGGTCACCAGGGCAGACGGAACCGCCGAACAGCGCCGATGGGTCAGTTCACGCCATTTCGAGGCTGTGGCCAAGAATCGCGGCACGCCTGCCCAGCAACCATGGCAAGGCGATTTGATTACTTTGCTGCACCGGTCAGCGCGCTCCGGGCCTATGGGTCGCTAACTCCGCGGGGTTTGCTCCATACACGTGTATTGCCGTCGCCCCCGTTATCGAAAGCGGTGCGGCAAAACCGGCCCCGGCGCCGGTCAGGCGGTGTCGTCGCGGGCGCCCAGGCGCAGATGCTCGATGTGGTAGATCGCCTCGTCCAGAAGTAGGGCGACATGATTGTCGAACAGCCGGTAGACGATGTTGCGGCCGGCGCGGTCGCCCGAGACCAGACCCAGTGCGCGCAGCAGGCGCAGCTGGTTGGACACCGCCGACTGCTCCATGCCGACGGCAGCGGACAACTCGGTCACCGTGCAGGGCGCCTGGCGCAGCCGGGTGAGGATCAACAGCCGATTCGGCGATGCCAGCGCCTGCAGGGTTTCGGCCACCTTGACCGCGGAGGCGGCGTCCAGCGACGCCGCCGGAGGTGTCCGCCCTTCCACGCCGTGTCCCATGTGTCCATTGAACCACGAGGCCAGTGGAATATTTAGACATGTAGAACTCTACATGTTTCAATGTGGGCGTGATGTGGTCTGTCGGCGTCGTGGACGCCCCCTCGGTCATGGCCTCGCGGCGCTCGGCCTGGGGGCTGCCCTCGGTGCGCTGGGCCGCGGCTGCGCTTGGTCTGTTTGCGCTCGGCTTCACCGCACAGCTGCTCGGTGCACCCGAATGGTTCTGCTGGACTGCGTATCTCGCGTGCTACGCGGCGGGTGGGTGGCAGCCGGGCCTGGACGGATTGCGCGAACTCGGGCAGCGTCGACTCGATGTCGACCTGCTGATGGTGTTGGCCGCAGTCGGAGCCGCCTCGATCGGGCAGGTCTTCGACGGTGCGTTGTTGATCGTCATCTTCGCGACCTCCGGCGCCTTGGAGGACGTCGCGACCGCGCGTACCGAGGACTCCGTGCGCGCCCTGCTGGACCTGGCGCCCGAGCGTGCCACATTGGTGGCCGAGGATGGCACCGAAACCATCGTCACCGCAGCGGAATTGACGATCGGGGATCGCTTCCTGGTGCGGCCCGGCGAGCGGATCCCCGCGGATGCCTCGGTGTCCGACGGCATGAGCGACGTCGACCAGTCGTCGATCACCGGCGAGCCGCTGCCGGTACCCGTGCGTGCCGGGGACGAGATCTTCGCGGGCACCCTGAACGGTCAGGGGGCGCTGCGCGCCGAGGTGATCCGTGATCCCGCGGACAGCGTGGTGGCCCGGATCGTGGCGCTGGTCGGGCAGGCCTCGGCCACCAAGGCGCGCACCCAGCTGTTCATCGAGAAGGTGGAGCAGCGGTACTCGGTGGTCATGGTCGTCGCCACGCTGGCGTTGTTCTTCGGGCCGCTGCTGATGGGGGAGGATCTGCGCGCCGCGTTGCTGCGGGCGATGACGTTCATGATCGTCGCCTCGCCGTGCGCGCTGGTACTGGCCACCATGCCGCCGCTGCTGTCGGCGATCGCCACCGCGGGCCGGCACGGTGTGCTGGTGAAATCCGCTGTCGCCATGGAACATCTGGCCACCGTGGACACCGTCGCGTTCGACAAGACCGGGACGCTGACCCACGGGATACCGACGCTCACCGAGGTGACGGCGCTGGACGGCCGCGGCGCCGACGACCTGCTGCGGTGCGCCGCGGCCGCAGAACAGTACAGCGAGCATCCGATCGGTCGGGCG
>DATEOS010000445.1:0-2333 GCA_035273815.1 Candidatus Limnocylindria bacterium | reverse complement strand
CGGGTCTTTAGACCCGCCTGTGTCACGCTACGTTCTCTGCGGCTCCCGCCCCGGTTTGTCGCGTAGTCATTCGAGGGACCAGTGCGCCTCATCCTCAACGATCTGACGCCTCTTCACTGGGCGGCCGGCGGCGCGGCCATTGCCGCGATTACGCTGGCTCTGCTCTTCGTCACGAACCGCCGTCTCGGCATCTCGGGCGGCTTCGAGGACCTGTGCAGCCTGGCACTCCCGAACGCCTACTTCCGCCGCGGCGCGGTGCGCTCGGCGCGGCCCTGGCGGTTGCCGTTCCTGGCCGGACTCGTACTCGGAGGTTTCCTCTCCGCCGTCCTGTCGGGCGGATGGACGCCGACGTGGTCGCTGGGCGCCTTCGCCACGGTCGTCGGCCTCGGCCACGGAGGCACCCTCGCCTGGATGTTCGTCGGCGGCCTGTTCATCGGCTTCGGCACGCGCCTCGCCAACGGCTGCACCAGCGGCCACGGCATCTTCGGGTTGTCGAATCTCGAATGGCCGAGCCTGGTCTCGACGGCGTGCTTCATGGCCGGCGGGATCCTCACCACGCAGGCGATCCATCGACTGGGCGTCGCGTCGTGGCTGTCATGACCGCGCTCTACGTCGCGTTCGGCGCGGCGTTCGGCTTTGTCCTGAGCCGCTCCGGCGCCGCCGACTATGGGCTCGTGCAGGGCATGTTCCTGTTCGAGCAGTTTCAGCTTTACGGCATCATGGCCACCGCCGTGCTGCTGACGGCGCCGGGGCTGTGGTGGATTCGGCGTCGCGGCCACACGGCTCTCGGGGAGCCGCTGCAGGTGGAGCTGAAGCCGATGACGCGCGGCACCGCGGTCGGCGGCCTGTTGTTCGGCGTCGGCTGGTCGATGACCGGCATGTGCCCGGGCCCGATTCTCGTCAACATCGGCGAGGGGAAGGTCTACGCCCTTGCGGCACTGGCCGGAGCGCTCGTCGGCGCCGGGCTGTTCGGATCGCTCTACTCACGTCTGCAGCGAATGTTCCGCCTTCCGCCTGTCACGGTTGCGCGCCCGTCGCAGTGATAACCTTCTTCCGGCCGGACTGGTGTTTCCGCTGGATGAAGAAGGAGATCGCCATGAAGACGCTGCTGCGTGCGCTGGTCGCGTTCCTCGCGCTGGCCGGCACCGCCCATGCCCAGAACCTGGCTGGCAACTGGCAGGGCATGCTGCAGGCTGGCCGCGACCTGCGGCTCGTGATCACGATCGCCGCCGCGGACGGCGGCGGCCTGCGGGGAGTGATGTACAGCATCGACCAGACCCCCCAGGGCATTCCCGTGACCGTCACGCTGCAGGGTTCGACCGTGAGGATGGGGATGTCAGGTATCGGCGGCGCCTTCGAAGGCACGATGACGGCCGACGGCAACACCATCGCCGGGACGTTTACGCAAGGGGGGAAGCCCCTGCCGCTCTCGCTGCAGCGCGCCACACCCGACACCGCGTGGGCCATCCCGCAGCCGCCGCGGGCGATGGCGGCGGATGCGCCGGCGGTCTTCGAAGTCGCCACGATCAAGCCGAGCAACCCCAATCAGCCAGGCAAGCTGTTTACCGTGAAGGGGCGGCAGGTCATCACCATCAACACCACGCTCGCCGACCTGATCACGTTCGCCTACGAGCTGCACCCGAGGCAGATCACCGGGGGGCCGGATTGGGCCGCCAAAGAGAAGTACGACATCACCGGCCAGCCCGAAGCGCAGGGCACGCCGAGCATGGTGCAGCTGCGGGCGATGGTGCGGCAGTTGCTGACGGACCGCTTCAAGCTGGCCTTTCATCGCGACAAGCAGGAGCTGTCCGTCTACGCCATCGTCCTCGGGCCCAACGGGCACAAGCTGACGAAGAACGACACCAATCCCAACGGCCTGCCCGGTCTGCTCTTCCGCGGCCTCGGCGTCCTGCCCGCATCGAACGCCACCATTGCCGATCTGGCCGGGGTGATGCAGACCGCGGTCCTGGACCGGCCGGTTGTGGACCGGACCGGCCTGCCCGGCCGCTACGATTTCACGCTGCGGTGGACGCCCGACGAGTCGCAGTTCGCCGGGCTGGGGGTGCAGGTGCCACCGCCGTCCAACGATCCGAACGCGCCTCCGGGGCTGTTCACCGCAATCCAGGAACAGCTCGGGCTGAAGCTGGATGCCACGCGAGCGCCGGTGGAAGTGGTCGTGATCGATCGCGTCGAGAAACCGTCCGAGAACTGACGCAGGGCGGGCATCAGCTCCGCCTCGGCGCGCCCGGGGTCTGAGGACCCCAGGACCTACGCGACGTAGGGCGTGGCTTCAGCCCCACCTCGCGCGACGGCGCGAATCGGGAGGCGTGAGT
>DATEOS010000444.1:0-4040 GCA_035273815.1 Candidatus Limnocylindria bacterium | reverse complement strand
CCAGTCATAGAGCAGGCGCACCTTCACCCCGGCCCGCGCCTTGGCCGCGAGCGCCTCGGCGAAGCGGCGCCCGGTCTCGTCGTCGGAGATGATGTAGCACTCGAAATAGATGAGGCGCTCCGCCGACTCGATCGCCTCCATCCACGCCGGAAAGTTCTCCGCGGCATCGCGCAGGATGCTCACGAGATTGCCCTCGACCAGGGGCGCGCCGGCCGCACGGGAGAGCTGCTGCGCCGCGAAGGCACGGAGGGACGCCGACGGCGGGCGTGTAGTGATGGCCGTCACGGCATGGCCTCGTGCTGGTGCGTGGTCATTCCCGTAATACCCCCGCCAATCCATCCCACTCTCGCCGCAATCGACCAGAGCCCGACGATCAGCATTCCCGCGGCCAGGAGCCGCCGCGGCCAGAGGCCCCGGCGCAGCAGCCGCGCGAGCCCCGCGGCAAGGGTCGCGAGCGCCGGGATGGTGCCCAGCCCGAAGAGGACCATCGCCAGCGCCCCGAGTGGAACACTGCCAAGGGCCACCGGGAGCGCCAGCGCCGCATAGACGAGTCCGCAGGGCAGGAGGCCATTGGCCATGCCGAAGAGGTAGCGCGAGGCAGGGGCATCGCTCGCGACCAGGCGGTTCATCGCCTCGCCAACCCCGGGCAGGAACAGCCGCGGCTCGGGAAGCAGTCCTGCCAGCGCGCCGGCGAACCAGGTGAGCAGCACCGCCGAGATGAGCGCGGGCACCCACGGCGGGCCGGGAAGGGCATGGCCGACGAGGGCCGCAACCGCACCGAGAATGGCGTAGGTGCTGAGCCGGCCCAGGTGCCACGCGGCGGCGCCAGCCGGCGTGCGCGCGCAGGTGGCGGCGAACCCGCCGCACATGGCGACGCAGTGCGGACTGCCGATGAGGCCAGCCAGGAAGGCACCAGCCAGGAGCGAGTTCACGGTGCCGTTTTCGTCCGTGAGGAAGTCTTCATGGAGTCTTGAAAGAGACCACAGGCCCCGTCCGTAAGGTTATCGCGTCCACCGTTCATCATACCCTATCCGGCGGTTCAATCGTGGCCACAGCTACCGGGCCGGCGTCGCCCATCGAATACGACGACGCCATTGTCAGGCTGTTCTTCATCGCGACCGTGACCTGGGCCATCGTGGGCATGCTGGTGGGCGTCTTCATCGCGCTCGAGCTCGCCTGGTGGCCCGCGAACATGGGGATCGCGCAGCTCACGTTCGGCCGGCTCCGGCCGCTCCACACCAACGCCGTCATCTTCGCCTTCTGCGGCAACATCTGCTTCACCGGCATCTACTACTCGATGCAGCGGCTGCTGAAAGTGCGGATGTGGAGTGACACGCTCTCCAAGCTGCACTTCTGGGGCTGGCAGCTGATCATCGTCTCCGCCGCGCTCACGCTGCCGTTCGGCCTGACCCAGACCCACGAGTACGCTGAGCTCATCTGGCCGATCGACTGGGCGATCACGCTGGTGTGGGTCATCTTCGCGATCAACTTCTTCGGCACCATCGCGACCCGGAAGGTCGACCATCTCTACGTCGCGATCTGGTTCTACATGTCGTTCGTGATCACGATCGCCGTCCTGCACATCGTGAACAATCTCCAGGTCCCGGCGACCCTCACCCGTTCCTATCCGGTGTTCGGCGGCCTGACGGACGCGCTGGTGCAGTGGTGGTACGGCCACAACGCGGTGGCGTTCTTCCTCACCACGCCGTTCCTCGGCCTCATGTACTACTTCCTGCCCCGTGCGGCCGAGAAGCCGATCTTCAGCTACCGGCTCTCGATCATCCACTTCTGGTCGCTGGTGTTTCTCTACATCTGGGCCGGCCCGCACCACCTCCTGTACTCCGCGGTGCCCGAGTGGGCCCAGACGCTGGGCATGGTATTCAGCATCATGCTGCTGGCGCCTTCGTGGGGCGGCATGATCAACGGCCTGCTCACGCTGCGCGGCGCCTGGGACCGCGTGCGCACCGACCCGATCCTCAAGTTCATGGTCGTGGCGATCAGCTTCTACGGCATGGCCACGTTCGAGGGTCCGCTGCTCTCGATCCGCGCCGTCAACGGGCTCGGGCACTTCACCAACTGGATCATCGGCCACGTCCACAGCGGCGCCCTGGGCTGGAACGGCATGCTGTCGTTCGCGATCCTCTACTGGCTCTATCCCCGGCTCTTCGGGCGGCCGCTGCTCAAGCCCGAGTGGGTCACGACCCACTTCTGGATCGCGACGACCGGGATCGTGCTGTACACCGTGTCGATGTGGGCGGGCGGGCTCACGGAGGGCCTCTTCTGGCGGGCGATCGATCCCGCGAGCGGCCAGCTGCGCTACCCTGTGTGGGCATACGTCGTGGAGAAACTCGCGCCGTTCTACTGGATGCGGCTGGCCGGTGGCACGCTCTTTCTCGCCGGCGTCATCCTGATGGCCATCAACTTCATCATTTCGGCCCGCGTCGCGCGCGCCGCCACACCCGCGGCCGGCGATGCAGTGCCGGCCCGCGCCTGACACCGGAGCGATCATGTCCAATGGGCAGCAGGACGGCTTTCACCGGCGGATCATCGAGGCCCGCGGCGGCACCATGGCGATCCTCACCGCCGTCGCGATCTCGGTGGGCGGGCTGGTCGAGATCATCCCCATGTTCAGCGCGAAGCTCGGCCCCGAGCACCTGCCCGGGGTGACACCGCTCACGCCGCTGGAGGTGGCGGGGCGCGACATCTACATCCGCGAGGGCTGCGTCACCTGCCACTCGCAGATGATCCGCCCCACCCGGGCCGAGATGCTGCGCTACGGCGAGTGGACCCGCGCCGGCGAGTACGAATACGACCATCCGTTCCTCCTCGGCTCCCGTCGCATCGGGCCCGACCTGCAGCGTGTGGGGAGCAAGTATCCCGACGCCTGGCACTACCAGCACATGAAGGACCCGCGCAGCACCTCGCCGGGCAGCATCATGCCGACCTATCCATGGCTCTACGGCGCGCGGGTGGATCCGCTCGAGGTGGCGGCCACGGTGCGCACGCTGCGCAAGGTCGGTGTGCCGTACGACGACGCGGCGATTGCCGCGATCCCCGAGCAGATGCATTCCGAGGGCGCGGCGATCGTCGCCAGCCTCCGCACCGGCGGCTTCACGGCCGAGCCCGACGAGGAGATCGTGGCGCTGATCGCGTACCTGCAGCGGCTCGGGAAGGACGGCACCGCCGCGGTCATCGCGGGTGCCACGAAGGCACCGGCGCCATGAACCCGCTCCTCAGGGAAGCGGCGGCCAGCGTCCAGGGTGGCTGGCTGCTGGGCATCATGACAGTGGTGTTCTTCGCGTGTTTCGCAGGCTGGATCATCTGGGCATGGGCGCCGCACAACCGCGAGCGCCTCGAGGAGGCGGCCCGACAGCCCTTCATGGATGGAGGCGAGCAGTGAGCAAGAGGGAGCAGAACCGGCTTCTCGGCCATTCGGCGGAGAGCGACGGCATCGAGGAGTACGACAACCCGATGCCGAACTGGTGGGTGGGAATGTTCTACCTCACGATCTTCTGGGCCATTGCCTACGTGGCGTACTATCACTTCATCGCGAAGAAGTCGTACGTCAAGGCGCTCGCGGCGCAGGTGGCGGAGGCCGAGGCCCGGTGGCCGAAGTCGAGCCAGCTGGCCACGGTGGAGGAGACGCCCGCGGCCATCGAGGCCGGCGAGGACGTCTACAAGGCGAACTGCGTCGCCTGCCACGGAGCCGAGCTGCAGGGGGGCATCGGCCCGAACCTGGTGGACAGCACCTGGATCCACGGCAGCAAGCCGGACGAGATCGTCGCCACCATCACCAACGGCGTCGCGGCCAAGGGGATGCCCACGTGGGGCCCGATCCTCGGCAACGAGAAGATCGGTGAGGTCGCCGCCTACATCATCTCGAAGCAGTGATCAACCTGCTGGCGAAGCTTGGCTTCGCCGAGGGCGTGCGCGCCTGGGTCTATCCGCAGTCGATCGGCGGCCGCTTCCAGCGGTTCCACCGGGTCAGCGGGTGGATCCTGCTCGCGATCCTGCTCGGGGTGCCGTGGCTCCGGGTAGGC
>DATEOS010000443.1:0-2155 GCA_035273815.1 Candidatus Limnocylindria bacterium | reverse complement strand
GCCTACGCGAGCACGGCAGCAGAAAGCGACGAGGCGCGCGTGTTTCTAGACCGCATCAGCACCGCACCGATGGAGGTTGGTCTTGCTCGAGCTGGTGCGGGAAGGCATAGCTCAGCGCCATGCACCAGTGGTTGATCTGGTGACTGGAGCTTCTAGTCCGCCCTATTAGAAACCTGAAGTTTACAGGCAGGAGTGTTTGGCGCCGTTCCCGAGATGGGGCGGCTGCGGGCCGATGGCGGGGTTCAAACGGCTTTGATCAGGCGGCGTGAGCGGTTTCGGGCCGGGACGCGGCGGTGCCGAGGCTGTCGAGCGCGGGTAGTTTTCGCGGGATTGTCTTGATCAGGGCGGGCAGGCCGACCGCGCTTAAAATCCGGGCGAAGCCGGCCTGGACCAGCCCGGCGGTGCGCGCGTCGCGCGGGCGCCACGGTGCGGGATCGGCGAGGCCGGGCAGACGGGCCGGATCGAGGTGGGCCAGGATCTGGCTGAGCGCATAGCCGGCCGCCACCAGGGTGACCCAGCGCATCAACACCTGGCGGGTCTGCTGCCAAGCGTCCTTCAACCCGAACTGGTGCTTCATCGCCGCGAACAGGGGCTCCACCGCCCAGCGTTTCGCGTATCCGGCGATGATCTCGGTGGCCGACAGCGCGGGGTCGGTGCAGATCAGCAAGCGCTCCTCGCTCGGCCCCTGGCGCCGGTCGGGCCGCTCCAGTTGCACCCACACGGCGCGAACCACCCGGCCCTTGAGGAAGCGCGCCGTCACCAGGGCGGCGCGGTAGCGCACGACCTCCAGGTTGCCGTACAGGATCTGCGCGCTGCGATGCAGCGGCAGCGCCTCGATGCGTTCGCGGGTCATGCGCTCGCCGTACTTGCGTGGCCGCCCGCGCCGGCGCTTGCCGCGCGCCGGCCGGGGCACGGTATAGAGCGCCAGGTCTCGGCGCACCCGGCCGATCACGGTGTGGCCGTCGGCGACCGCGGCCAGGACCAGCCAGCCGCGCATGAACCAGGCATCGAGCAGCAGGCGGACCCGGCCGAGCCGGTCGCCCAGCAGGCGCATCAGGAAGCGCGCGCTCCTCAGCTTGCCCCGGTTGGCGCCGCGCCGCACCAGCCGCAGCATCAGCGGCACCGCGCCGACCTTCCAGCCGCGCTCGACCACCGCAGCCAGGCACAGCCAGCCGCGCACGAAGCGCGGCCGGTTCGGCTTGGCGGTGTGGTTGTGGTGGACCAGCGAGCCGGGCGCCCGCGCCGAGCCCCGCTCGACCACCGTGTCATCAATCACGACGTACCAGACGGTGGGCGCGAACAGCGCGGCTAAAATGCCGGGCAGCGCCTGCCAGACCGCCAGCCATGCCCAGCGGCCGTACTCGAGAAACCAGTAGTAGGTCGTCCACGACCGGGTCAGGCCGGCCGCCAGGATCGCGTCGGTGACGTGGCCGCCGCGCGTCGTGGCGGTGCCGACCAGCAACTCGGTGAAGGTGGTGCGGGCGCGCGCCGGCACGGCGGCGGCAAGGTGGCCGATGAGGGCGGTGAGCAGCGGCGGGATGGCAATGGGCGTGGCGGACATCTGTTGAACCGGTGACGGGGAGCGCGACAGCCTGCGCTGTGCTTTGCCCGCTCAACCGATCCGCCCCGCATCCCTCATGCCCGCCCGGGAGACCGTGCGATGCCCGCCGACCCCAGCATCCTCAAGCGGATCCGCCGCTCCGCCTTCGCCCGCGGCGGCCGGGTGGCCGTGCGCTTCCGCGCCAACGGCTACAACCTGTACGCGCAGCGCTCCAACCTGCCGTTGGCGCGCCTGCGCCTGACCGGCGCGGGCGACGAGGTCGTCGTGCTCTACCCGTCCCATCGCGGCTGGCAGGCGCTCGGCGACTTCGGCACCGTCCCAATGCCGCTCGACCATGCCCTTGAGATGATCAGTACCAATCCCTACTTCCGGCAACTCCGCCAGGACTTCGAGTGACCCGATCCGATCAGCACGCCACAGCTATCCAGCCACCCGGTTCCCTGTAAACTTCAGATCAAAAGAACAATCCATAATAATCTATATTCGTTATCTACTTATCGGTATCTTCAATATACTTTAGAATAGGCATAGCAGAAGTTGAAGCTCACGAAGTTCCGGCCCCGGTGGCCCGTTTGAAATTCGTTTCCGAATGCT
>DATEOS010000442.1:0-3049 GCA_035273815.1 Candidatus Limnocylindria bacterium | reverse complement strand
CGGTCGAGGTAGCCGGCCAGCTCAACTTCCTGACCGGCCCGTCGCTGGCCGAACTCAAGCTGGAGATGAACGCCGTCTGCGAGGACGTCGCCGGACTGTCCACATTGCTCGCCCAACTGGAAGCCGAAACCGTCTGACCCTCCGCGAAGTTGATCAGGAAGTTTGATGCGGATCTGAGGATGGATACCGCAACAAACTTCCTGATCAACTTTCGGGCGTCACGCGACTGTTGCACAGATGGGGTGTGGGAGCGCTCCCACGACACCGACTGTTGAACAGTTGGCCCAGAAAGATCAAGCCAAACTGGGCATCGGGATGGCGCCCGAGTCCTCCGCCGCCCGCTCCGCCGCGAAGGCCTGGACCAGGGACGTCAGGGCGTACCCGGTGGGGCTCAATTCGACCAGGTGAACGTCGACCAGGGTGCCGAGGACCCGACGCGCCATCTCCTCCGACAGGCCGGACAGGGCCGCGATGCCGTCGAGCGTCCACGGGCCGTGTGAAGAGCTGAGCAGCCGCAGCAGGCGCCGGGCCGGTGCGGCCAGGTTCACGTACGAGGCGGCGAGTACGGAACGGAGCCCGTGCTGGGGATCGCCGGCCACCTCCAGGCCGTCGAGCAGGCTGCCCGCGGCCAGTTCCTTGACGTACCGGTCCACCGGCCCATGCCCGTGCAGGGCGTTGGTGGCCGCGATCCGGAGCGCCAGCGGGAGACCTTCGCAGACCGAGGCCAATTCACTCAAGGTCGTGGACGGGGAGCCGAGCAGAGTGTGCAGCAGGTCGACACTCTCGGCCGGGTGCAGCGGGGTGAGTCGTACCGGCACCGCGCCGTCGGCCGCGGTCAGCCCGACCAGGCGCGACCGGCTGGTCACCACGACCATGCAGCCCGGCCCGCCCGGCAGCAGCGGCCGGACCTGGGCGGCGGAGGCGGCGTCGTCCAGGATGACCAGGACCCGCCGGCGGCTCAGCAACGACCGGTAGAGGCCGGACGCCTCGTCCACAGTGGAGGGTACTCGGCCGGGACCCATGCCCAGGCCGCCCAGCAGTACCGTCAGCGCGGTCAGTGGCTCCATCGGCGGTCCGGAGTGGGCGCGCAGGTTGACGTAGAGCTGGCCGGTGAAGCGTTCCTTGGCGCGATGGGCCCAGCGCAGGGCCAGGGCGGTCTTACCGACGCCGGGCGCACCCGTGATGAGCGCGACCGGGGTCGCCCCTTCGACGGCTTCGTCGGCGGTGGCGGAGAGGCGGTCCAGTTGGGTCAGCGCGCCGCATCGGCCGACGAAATCCGGGATGTCACGGGGGATCTGGGCCGCCTCGGCCGGTGTGGTGTCCACTGTGGCCGGAGTCAGGTCGAGCGCGGGATCGGAGCGCAGGATGGCCACCTGCAACTGGGTGAGCTCGGCCGACGGGTCCAGGCCGAGCTCGTCGCGCAGGCGCTTGCGGGTGTGCCGGTACACGCCCAGCGCGTCGGAGAGCCGCCCGGCCCGGTACAGCGCCAGCATGAGCTGCCCGGCGAACGCCTGCCGGCCGGGGTACTTCGCCTTCAGTTCGGTGAGCTCGTCGATCAGGTCGAGGTGGCGACCCAGCCGGAGTTCGGCGTCGATGCGCTCCTTGACCGCGCAGAGCCGGGCCTCCTCCAAGCTCGCGAAGAGTTCCTGTCGCAACATCGCGGTAGTGACGTCGGCCAGCGCCGGGCCCCGCCACAGGTTGAGCGCCTGTCGCAGCAGGGCGGTCTTGGTCGTGTCGTCGGCGGTGTGGCGCGCCTGCTCCAACAACAATCGAAATTCGTGTACGTCTATACGTTGCGAATCGCACGCGAGCAGGTATCCGACGCCGTGGCGGACCAGGGACACCCCGTCGGCGTGGCTGAGGATGCCGCGCAGGCGGCTCACGTGGGCCTGCAGGATTCGTCGGGCGGTGTCGGGCGGGCCGTCCTGCCAGATCAGGTCAACCATGCGGTCTATCGGGACGACGCGGTTGGCCTCCAGCAACAGAATCGCCAGGACCAGGCGCTGTTTGCGCTCGCCCAGCGCGAGTGGGCGGCCAGCGACGATCGCCTGGACCGGTCCCAATAAGCGGAACTCCACCGCGCCTCCCACCGGGTGTCGGCTACCGGGGTGCCGGAACGCGGGCCACCCTCGTCGTTGCGGGTGAGCCCGACCTATCCTTTCGGCTGAGGTTCATGAGGACATTCATGGATCCGTCCCCAATCCGTTAAGAGGCGCTTATCAATATGAAAAGCGCTCTGAACGGCGGAGTTTCCAATTAAGAAACGGGGATCCCGGCCAGCAGTTCCAGTAGCTCGGCCCGGATGGCGTCGGTCTCCTGCATGTCGGAGTTGAGGTCCAGGGCCCGTTGCCAGGCGGCCCGGGCGCCCTCGATCTCGCCAAGCTGGTGCAGGCTGTGGCCGAGACCCCGCTGGACGTCGGCCTCGTACCGGTCGTGTCCGACCCGGCTGACCAGCGCGATGCCCGCCCGGTACGCCTCAACCGCCCGCCGATGCTCGCCCAGATGACGCAACGCGGTGCCCTTGCTGGACAGCACCGATCCGCGCTCGAGGTCGCTGAGCGCCTCGTCGGCCAACGCCTCCTCGCAGAACGCGAGGCTGCGCTCGTGGTCGCCGAGCTTGGCGGCGAGGTACCCGATCAGGATGCCGCTGCGGCGTACACCGGGGGCGAACCCGGCCCGCTTGAACACGGCGCGGCCGGCCTCGACCCGGTCCAGGGCCACCGCGAAGTCGCCCTGTTGCTGGCTCACGCCGCCGGAATTGATCAGCGCGTATCCCTCGCCGATCTCATCGCCCAGGCGCCGGTAGAGGGCAGCCGCCTCGCAGTAGTGGCGTTCCGCGCCGCCGAAATCGCCGACTCCGGTGTAGGCCATGCCCATCATCCGGTGCAGGTTCGCCGCCGCCGGTTCGTCGCCCACGGCCAGCGCCGCCGCCAATCCCAGCTGGCCGATGCGTACGTTGTCCCGCCACTGGCCGCGGCGGTCCAGGTACGGACCCAGGGCCCAGGCCAGCCGCCAGGCGTGCATCAGGAAACCGTGGCGGTCAGCCACT
>DATEOS010000441.1:0-2288 GCA_035273815.1 Candidatus Limnocylindria bacterium | reverse complement strand
TCGAGATGGTCGCGGTGGCGGATCGACTCGTGTCCGCATACCTCCTCGGCGTGCACGTGCCCGTGGTCGCCCTCATGCGGTGTGCAGTCCTCGTCGTGCTCGTCCATGGGATCGGTACCTCCGCCGCCTCAGACGAGCATCGACCGTGCCGCGGATGGCTCTACGCCGCAGCCATGGCGTAGATGCGCTCCCGGACCTCCTCCAGGTC
Organism: Candidatus Limnocylindria bacterium; assembly: GCA_035273815.1. Lineage (GTDB taxonomy): Bacteria > Chloroflexota > Limnocylindria > QHBO01 > QHBO01 > DASSCW01. Next base: position 2,080 of record DATEOS010000441.1, on the reverse strand, counting down.
GACCTCCGGCGTGGAGGTCCCGCCGGTGATCCCAATCCGCGCCTTGCCGCGCAGCCAGGCGTCGTAGTCGGCGGCCAGCTCATCGGCATCGGCGACGTGGATGGTGTCATCGCAGACCTCACCGCACTTGACGGCCAGCTCCTTGGTGTTCGAGGAGTTCTTCCCACCGACCACCACCATGGCGTCGACCTCGGCGGCGAGCTTCACGCTGTCGTCCTGGCGGGTAAGGGTGACCGGGCAGACGGTGTTGACCACCCGCAGGTCGTGGCATCGGCGCAGGCAAAAGGCAGCGAACTCCTCCAGCTTGTGCGGCAGGATGGTCGACTGCGACAGCACGCCGAGCTTCTTGGTGCGCGGCACGCGCTCCCAGGTGGATCGATCCATGTCGTCGACCACGACGTGCTTGTCGCCGGCATATGACCGCACGCCCTTGACCTCCGGATGGTCTTCGTGGCCGATGATGCAGACCGTGTAGCCGGCCTCCGCCAGCTCGCGCGCGGCCCGTTGCGACTGCAGCACCCAGGTGCAGGTGGCGTCGATGACCTCCAGCTCTCCCGAGTCCTCCGCCTTGCTGCGCAGCTTCTCCATCTCGGAGGCCGGGACGCCGTGAGCGCGAATGACCAGCGTGCCGCCCTCGACCTGGTCGGCAAGGTCAGCGGTACGGATGCCACGGTCGGAGAGGTCGGCCTTGATGCCGGGGTTGTGGACCAGCTGGCCGAGCGTGGTGACATCCTGGCCCTGCTCTCGGGCGTGCTTCGCCTTGTCGATCGCCAGCCGCACGCCATAGCAGAAGCCGGCGCGCTCGGCGATGCGCACCTCCGGACGCGTTCGTGGAGCGGTGGTCATCGGTTTCATTCTATCGGCGCTGCTGAATTCGGCCGGTTCGGTCACTAGACTGACCCGCGGTGGCAGGTCCGCGCCGCGACCCGTACGCCATCCTGGGGATGCCGCGCGCTGCCAGCCGGAACGAGATCGCGGCGGCCTACCGCCGCCTCGCAAAGGCGATCCATCCGGATGTCGCCACCGACGCCTCGCCCGACATGCGCGAGCTGAATTGGGCCTGGCACGTGCTTTCCGACGCATCTCGGCGCGGCGCTTGGGATGCGGCTCACCCGGTGGGTGGCAGCCACTGGGGCACATCGCGCGCTTCCCCCGCCAGCTGGAGTTCTGCCGAGAACGCGGAGGTCGCCGCTGCCGCCTGGTCAGCCGGCGCGGGTTGGGCCGATGCGCCGGATCTGCCAGGGCGCCGGAATGCGTTCGGCTGCGTCGGGCTCCTCGTGTTGGCAGTCCTGCTGGCCGGCCTCGTCCTGATCGCCGCGCTCTATTCGACGGTCCCCGAGCCGGTCGACGATCCGGCAGAGGCGCAGGCAGCGGAGGCGGTTTAGCTCAGCCCGCCGCCACCGCATCCTCCGCGACGGGGTCCCCTCGCTGTTCCCTGGGCTCGCCCCAACGCCCGCGCTGCTCCGGCGGCAGCAGGGCGGCAATGGCCCGCATGATCGTGTCCGTGCCCGCCCGCAGCGCGGTGCGATCGAAGCCGTCGGCCTGCACCGGCAGGCGGAAGGTAGGCCCGATCCGGATGGTCACCTTCGACCGCCGCGGGATGAGCCGGCGCTCGCGAAAGATGTGCTGCGTGCCGGCCACGCCGACCGGCACGATCGGCACGCCCGTCCGCATGGCGAGCAGCGCCGCGCCTGCACGACCCTCGGCCAGCCGCCCGTCCCGGCTGCGGGTGCCCTCGGGGAAGAGCCCCAGCGCCTCGCCCTGCTCCAGGGTGGCCAGCGCGAAGCGCTGTGCCGAGCGATCACCCGCGCCCCGCCGCACGAAGATGACGCCGGCGTCGCGCGCCAACCAGCCAGCGACCGGCCAGCTGCGCATCTCCTCCTTGGCCATGAAGTGCACGATCCGTCCGGTACGGTGTCCCACCGCCCAGCCCACGGTCGGGGGGTCCAGGTTCGAGCAGTGGTTGGCGACCACCAGTATCGGCCCGGTGCGCGGCACGTGCTCGAGCCCCTCGACCTGTACCGGGCCGACCACCCAGAGCAGCCAGCTGGTGACCACCGCGCCGGGGTGGAAGACCCAC
>DATEOS010000440.1:0-3308 GCA_035273815.1 Candidatus Limnocylindria bacterium | reverse complement strand
CTTCAGCTCGGCCGCGATCTGGACCTCCTCGTTGGACGGGTCGAAGGCGGTGATGCGCGCCACGCCGCTGACGCCGGCGGTGAGGTTCGACCAGAAGGTCGGCACGTCGTTGCCGATGGGCGAGACGGTGCCCATGCCGGTTACCACGGCGCGGCGCCCGGCGTCGCGGCTCACCTCACTCCTCGTAGCGCCGGACGATGACCGTGCTGTTGTGCCCGCCCAGGCCCATGGAGTTGGAGAGCGCCACGCGCACGTCCGCCTGTCGCGCCTGGTTAGGGACGTAGTCGAGCGTCAGGTCTGGATCGGGGTGCCGATAGTTGATCGTCGGCGGGATGCATCCGGTCTGGATGGTCTTGACGCAGACCCAGGCCTCGAAGGCGCCGGCCGCGCCCATCATGTGGCCGGTCATGCTCTTCGACGAGCTGATCGCCAGCCCGTTGCGAGCGTGCTCGCCGAACACCGCCTCGATGGCCATCGACTCGTAGCGGTCGTTGAGCGGCGTGCTGGTGCCGTGGGCGTTGATGTAGTCGACCGCGTTCGGCTGCATGCCGGCTCGCTCCAGCGCAGCGCGCATGGCGCGTTGGTTGCCCTCACCCTTCTCGGCCGGCGCCACCATGTGGACCGCATCCGCGGACGAGCCGTAGCCGACCACCTCCGCGATCGGCGTGGCACCGCGCGCCTTCGCGTGCTCCAACTCCTCCAGCACCAGCACGGTGCAGCCCTCGGACACGACGAAGCCGTTGCGCGTGGCGTCGAACGGCCGGCTGGCGATGGCGGGGTTGTAGTCGCCGGTGTCGGGGTCGACCGGCGTGCCCAGGGCCCGCATCTGCCCGAAGCCGGCGATCGCCAGTGGGACCACCACCGCATCGGTGCCGGCGCCGAGCATGACGTCCGCCTGGCCGCGGGCAATCGACTCCATCGCCTCGCCCACCGCGTGGCCGCCGGTGGCGCACGCACTGACGATGGCCATGTTCGGACCGCGAATGCCGTACTGGATGGCAACCATGCCCGATGCGGCGTCCGGGATCATGTGCGGGATCAGGAACGGCGACACGCGGTCCGGCCCGCGCTTGTCCAGGGTCAGCAATCCTTCCGAGATCATACCGATGCCGCCGATCGAGGTGCCGACCACCATGCCGAACCGATCGGGATCGGCCTGGGTGGCGTCGAGCTGTCCGCCGTCGGTCAGCAGGCCGGCATGGCGCAGTGCTTCACCGGCCGCGGCCACGGCGAAGTGCGTGTTGCGGTCGTGCCGCCGGACGTCACGGGCGTCCATATGTTCGGCGGCTTCGAACCCCTTGACTTCGCCGGCCACGTGGATGTCGTAACCGGTGGTGTCGAACTGCGTGATGTCGGTGATGCCGGAGCGACCGGCGATCAGGCCCTCCCAGTTGGCGTCGGCTCCCAGGCCAACGGGTGAGAGGACGCCGAACCCGGTGACGACGGCACGACGGCCGGTCACGACGGGAGCCAGATGCCGTCCGCCCCCGGGCTGTCAACCGCATGGACCGACATGCCCGGCACGATGCGCCGGATCAGCCCGGTCAGCACGCGCCCGGGGCCGACCTCCACGAAGTCGGTGATGCCGTCGGCCGCCATGTGGCGGATGGTGTCGGTCCACTGCACGCCGTGGACGAGGTGCTCGGTGAGCTCCCGGCGCAGGCCGTCCGCGGTCTGGATCACGGTGGCATGCACGTTGCCGAGCATCGGCGGTGTCGGGTCGCGGAACGGGACCATCGCCAGGATGCGCCCGAATTCGTCCCGGGCCCGTCGCATCAGCGGCGAGTGGCTGGCCACGCTGACCGTCAGGCGCGCCGCCTTGCGAGCGCCGACCGTCCGGCTCATTTCCAGGGCGAAGACCAGGGCCGGGATGACCCCCGACAGGACGATCTGGCCCGGGGCGTTGCGATTGGCGACGGCGATCTCGCCATGCTCGCGAGCCTGGTCCACGATCTCGTGCACCTGCTCGTCGGTCAGGCCGATGACGGCGCCCATGCCGCCGTCGATGCCGCGCTCCTGCATGATCCGGCCGCGCTCCCGAACCAACCGCATGGCGGTCTCGAAGTCGATCGCATCGGCTGCCACCGCCGCGGCATACTGCCCGGCCGAGTGGCCGGCCAGCAGCTGGGGCCGCAGTTCGATTCCCGCGTGGCGGGCATCGGCGCGGAGCGCCTCCAAATAGGCGATGCTGGTGGCCAGGATCGCCGGCTGGGCGTTGATGGTCAGGTCCAGCTCCTCTGCCGGTCCCTCGGCGATGAGGCGGCTGATCGAGAAGCCAAGCGCCGCGTCGGCGCGCTCCATGATCGCCTGCGCCTCGGGCGAGCGCTCGAGCAGCGCAGAGCCCATGCCCACGTACTGTGACCCCTGGCCGGGGAACACGAAGGCATGGTGGCGCGAGGCGTCAGCGGGGGACTTGTCGGTCAACTGGTCGGTCATGCGGCTCGTATGGTCAAAACGGCGGCCCCGAGTATAGCCCTGAGCACGATTTCCGCCCATATCAGCCTTGGGGTGGCGCCACGATCCGTCCCACCCTACTCCTCAGCTGCCGCGAATCGCCGTACCACCTCGTGGAGGACGGGCAGCCCGAAGCGCAGTGCGCTGACCGGGATGCGCTCGTCGTTGGCGTGCCAAAGCGAGAGGTAAGGGAACTCCGGCTCGAGACGAAGTGGGGTGAAGCCGTAGGTGGGGATGCCGAGCCGGGCCAGCGCCTTCCCGTCCGTCCCGAGCGTGATCATCATGGGCAGCGCGGTCGCGTCCGGATCCGCCCGATGCAGCGCTTCCCGCATGAGCCCGACGACCGGTGCGTCGGACGGCGACACGACGGGGGGCATCACCATGACCGCTTCGACGGTGACCGCGTCGCCGGCGATGGCCTGCAGCTGGCGGAGGAGCTCGGCCTGGTCGGTATCGGGCAACGTCCTGACGTCGATCTCGGCCTCGCCGAAGCCCGGCACGACGTTCACCTTCTTGCCGACGTGGATGACGTTCGGTGTCACCGTGTCGCGCAGCATGCCCTCCAATGAGCGCTGCATGGTCGGATCGCTGACCGCTGCCTCGATTGCAGCCGTGACGGCCTCATCCTCGCCCGCGGCGGAAAGCCTGATGATGTCGCCGAGGCCGATCCCTTCGAAGAAGCCGCGCACCACATCCGTCGGCCGGGCTGGCTGGCGCGCGGCAGCCAGGCGGCTGGTGGCGTTCGCCAGCTTGATTGCCGCGTTGTCCGGCGATGGCATCGACCCGTGGCTTGGCGTGCCGGTGGCACGCAATCGGGTCCAGATGATGCCCTTCTCCGCGACCTGGATGGCGTA
>DATEOS010000439.1:0-3517 GCA_035273815.1 Candidatus Limnocylindria bacterium | reverse complement strand
ACGGCGCTTCAGCGCCCCGTACTTCGCCGAGGTGGCGGTCCGCCTCCCCGACGCGGAGCGCCGCCACGCCGCGCTTGCCGAGCAGGGGATCGTGGCCGGCCATCCGCTCGGCCGCGACTACCCCGAGCTGGCGGGCACCGTGCTGCTGGCCGCCACCGAGCTGACCACCGACGACGACGTGGCAGGCCTGGTTGAAGGGCTGCGGGCGACCCCGTGAGCGTGGCCGAGCGACCTGCCGAAACCGATGCCTCCGGCCGCGGCGCCGCCTTCGCCTCGCCGCACGGCGGCGAGCAGCTGGAGATCGTCCAGCCATTGATCTTCGATGCCTCGGCGCCGGGCCGTCGGGGCGTCCGCTTTCCGGCGCCCTCGGAGCACGCGAGCGCCGCGTCCGTTATGCAGCCCGAGATTCCGGCCGACCAGCGGCGGACGACCGCCCTGCGCCTGCCGGAGGTGAGCGAGCTGGACCTGCTGCGCCATTTCAACCGGCTATCGCACCTGAACCACGCCATCGACCTGGGGTTCTACCCCCTTGGCTCGTGCACCATGAAGTACAACCCCAAGGTCAACGAGTGGGCGGCGCGGCTGCCCGGCCTGGCCGACTCGCATCCGCTCGACCCCGACGCGCTGGCGCAGGGCAGCCTGGAGCTGGAGTGGCTGCTGGCCGAGCTGCTGAAGGAGATCTCCGGCCTGGCCGCGGTCAGCCTGCAGCCGGCCGCCGGGGCGCAGGGCGAGCTGACCGGCATGCTCATGACCCGCGCCTACCATCGGTCGCGGGGAGAGGGTGAGCAGCGCACCACCGTGCTGGTCCCCGACAGCGCCCACGGCACCAACCCGGCCACCGCCAGCATGGTCGGCTACCGGACCGTGACGATCCGATCCAACGAACGCGGTGGGATCGACCTGGACGAGCTGCGCGGCCATCTTGGCCCTGACTCGGCGGCGCTGATGATCACCAACCCCTCGACCCTTGGCATCTTCGAGGACCAGATCGACCAGGTGGTGGCCGCGGTCCGCGACGCGGGGGCCATCGCCTACATGGACGGCGCCAACCTGAACGCGATCCTGGGGCGCTTCCGCCCGGGCGACGCCGGCTTTGACGTCATGCATTTCAACCTGCACAAGACCTTCTCGACCCCCCATGGCGGTGGCGGTCCGGGCGCAGGCCCGGTGGGCGTCAGCGAGCGGCTGGCGCCCTTCCTGCCGGGACCGATGCCGTTGCTGGTGGGGGCTGACGCGGCGGAGGTCCTTCGCAACGCGCGAGCCGGGCGCTCAACGCCGGATGCGCGCTTCGCGCTGGAGGCCGAGGGGGCGCGGGCGGAGAGCATCGGCCGGGTCCGATCCTTCACCGGCAACTTCGGCATGTTCATCCGCGCCTATACGTACATACGGAGCAACGGCGATGCCGGGCTGCGAGCCGTCAGCGATGACGCCGTGCTGGCCGCCAACTACCTGCGCGTCCGCCTGGCCGATGCCTACGACCTGCCATACGACCGCATCTGCAAGCACGAGGTGGTGTTCAGCGGACGGCGCCAGAAGCGCGAGCACGGCGTCACCACGCTGGACATCGCCAAGGCAATCCTTGATCACGGTATCCACCCACCCACCATCTACTTCCCGCTGATCGTGGAAGAGGCGCTGATGATCGAGCCAACCGAGACGGAGTCGATCGAGACGCTCGATCGTTTCGCCGAGGTGATGCTGGGTATCGCCGAAGCCGCGCGGACCGATCCGGATAGCCTGAAGCGGGCCCCCGTGACCACGCCCGTGGGACGCCTGGACGAGGCAACCGCCGCGCGACGCCCGGACCTGCGCCATACCTTCGGCGAGGACGCACCGTCCGAGCCGGGCGAAGAGCCTGCTGTGCCGGTGGGGGCCCGTTGAACCCAAAACGGGTCTCAGAGGTAGTATTCGACACCAATCGGCGGTTCGCCTACGGGGTGCCAGTGGTCACGAAACAGCCGGATGGGCTTGTCGAGCGCATGCAGTCGGGTGACATCGATGCGTTCGAGGAGTTCTTCAACACATATAAGCGGCCGGTCTACACGACCGCGCTGGCGATCACCCGCGACCCGTTTCTGGCTGAGGAGATCCTGCAGGATTGCTTCGTCAAGGCGTACCGCGTTCGTCATCGGCTGCGCACCGACGTGTCGCCGCTGCCGTGGCTGCAGCGCGTCACCACCAACCTGTGCTACAGCCGCATCGCCCGCCGGCGCGCCATCGCGGAGCCGCTGACCGCGCTGATCAGCAACCTCGTCGCGGACCTGACCTCGCGGCCGGACCAGGTGGCGGAGTCGCGGGAGATCATCGAGGTCCTGCAGCGTGGCATCGACGCGCTTCCGCCGAAGCAGCAGACCGCCATCATCCTGTACTACCTGCACGGCTACTCCCTGGCGGAGTCGGCCGAGATCGCCGCGTGCAACGTCGGCACCATGAAGTCGCGCCTGCATTACGCGCTCAAGGCCTTGCGCTCGCTGCTTCCCGCCGAGCGACGGGCCATGTCCGGCGTGCCCCGACTTGCCACCGATGACCTGCCGTAAGGCTCGCCGCGAGCTGCTCGAGCGCTTCCGCTTCGGCGAGGAGCTCGACGTTCGGTCGGCCCCGCACCTGGAGCACCTGCAGACCTGCGTGGAATGCCGCGAGGAGGTCGGACTGGACCGTGCCCTCGTTGCGCAGCTGACCCGCGCGCTCCGCGCCCGGGTAGAGGGCTATGACCCGTCGCCGTCGTCGTGGCAGCTGGTTCGTGAGCGGGCCCTGGCGGCCGAGGGCGGTCCATCGTTGTGGAACAACTGGTTCGGCCACCTGACTGGAGGCCTGCGCGCCGCCGGGGCGGTGGCCGCGGTGGCGCTGGTCGTGATGCTGGGCACCATCGGCAATGGCAACGACGACCTCGCGGCCTTCCAGCTGCGGGCCACCGGACGGGGCGAGATCCCGTTCAGCGACCAGCTGCCCTCGGATCCGCCTCCGTACGAGGCACGTCGGGTCTGGTATCCGCCGACCCCTCTGCCCAAGCCTGCTGCCGGCCGGATGTCCGTGGTCATGACCTACGGCAAGTCCGGCGAAACCGTCGCGACCACGCGACCCGTCCCGCGCCCGGTCGCCGGCCTGCTGAAGTGATCCCGCGTCCGGCGAGCCGGTTCGGCCGGCTGCCTGGACTGCTCGTCGTGCTTGCGCTGGGCCTGGGTGCCTGTGCCCCAGTCGGCGGGAGCGCTGCACCGTCCTCGTCCCCGGCCGGCGTGGTGCCGGATGCCAAGCTGGAGCGGAGCCAGGGACCAAACCCGGGGCCGGTCAAGCCGTTCCGTGGCGACATGCGGCAGCACATCCGGCTCGTGGACGGCTACGTGAGCATGTACTTCGAGCTGCGCAATGTGGGGGAGGAGCCGGTCACCTTCCTCAACACCCTGTACGACTACGAGCCCGACCAGCTCTACACCCCGGCAGTGCGGCTGGAGTGGCAGGAGGGCGGCAACGTGGTGCAGACCCGGGCGGGGCGCTTCTTCCCCAGCCCGGCCATCCTCCA
>DATEOS010000438.1:0-3461 GCA_035273815.1 Candidatus Limnocylindria bacterium | reverse complement strand
GGTATGTGCCGACCGCGCCGCCGGCGATCACCCGGGAGGCTGCGCTGCGGCTGTTGGCCGAGGCCGGCTATGAGCTCGAGCACGTCGAATCGTCTGCGCCGCCGAGCACTCCGGGCACTCCCGCCCCGGGTGAGGCCCGCGGACAGTTCACCAAGGACGGCGAACCACTCAAGATGGTTCTCGGGGTGGCGGCCAACGACCCCACCTCTATCGCGGTGGCCAACACCGCGGCCGATCAACTGCGCAGCGTCGGCATCGCGGCGTCCGTTTCGGCGCTGGACCCGGTGGTGCTGTACAGCGAAGCGCTGGTGAACAATTCGGTCGACGCGGTGGTCGGATGGCATGCCGCGGGTGGCGATCTGGCTACCGCGCTGGCCTCCCGGTACGGTTGCCCGGCGCTGGAAGCCACCCCGGTGTCGACGGTGACCCCCGCACCGAGCGTCACCGCCACCACCACGCCGCCGAAGACATCGAGCACGGCCACATCCGCGCCGCCCGCGAGCACCACGCCCACCTCCAGCACGGTCGCACCCCAATCTCCTGGTGGTGCAGGCGAATTGGTGCAGGCCCCCAGTAACCTCACCGGGATCTGTGACCGCAGCATCCAGCCGCGGATCGATGCGGCGCTGCGCGGCACCGAGGAGATCGGCGACGTCATCGACGCCGTCGAGCCCAAGCTGTGGAACCTGTCGACCGTGCTGCCGATCCTGCAGGACACCACCATCGTGGCGGCCGGTCCGCGGGTGGCCGGGGTCAGCCTGACCGGAGCGGTACCGGTCGGGATCGTCGGCGACGCCGGAAAATGGGTCAAGCAGCCCTGACGGTTCGGCGCCAGATTTCGTGCGCGGTGTACGCCGCGATCGCGAACACCGCCAGCAGCCAGAACGGTGGGTGCGCGAGTTCCCACACGAACAGCGCCGCAAAGGCCGGGGCGCGCTGCGTGATGGCGAGGACCCCCGCTGCGCAGGTGAGCGCCACCGCGGCGGTACTGACGTGCAGGTCGGTGTACTGATTGAGCGCCAACGCGACGGCCGATCCCGCCGCGGCTCCGGTCGCCAATGCCGGTGTGAGCAGACCTCCGACCGCGCCGGCCCGCAGAAACAATGCGGTCAGAACGGGTTTGAGTGCCAGGATCGCCAAGGCGGAGGTGATGGTCAGATCGCTGTCGACGCTGACCACCAGGATGCTCTTGCCGTTGCCCGGCAGTTCGGGCCACCAGATGGAGCAGATTCCGGTCAGCAGGCCGGCGGCGGCGACTCCGGGCACGAGTACCCAGGACGCCGAGGGCGCCTTCGTCGTCGCGGTGACCCGGGTGAACGCAACGCCGACACCGACTGCCAACGGAGCGATGAGCAGGGCCAGCAGTACGAACAGATAGGACAGGTCGGCGTCGGGCCAATCGATCGGATGCTTCAGATGTGTGACGGGGGCGGCGACCGCGACCCCCAGGCTCGATGTGATCAGCGCGGTTCCGACCACCCGCGGATGCCAGCTGCGCAGCAGGATGCTGATGGTGAACAGGGCACCGCCCAGGGGCACGCCGTATACCGCGCCCAGTCCGGCGCCGGCCGCGCACGAGAGCAGGATTTCCCGGTCCCGTGCGGTCAGGGCCCACCGCGAGGTGGCGGCGTCGCCGAAGATGGCAGCGAGTTGACGCGGCGCGCCCTCGCGTCCCAGCGACGCGCCGGCGCCGACCACGAGCACCTGCAGTACGGCGTCCAGCGCCATCGGAACCCGCGGAAGTGGTTGGTGTGCGGCGATGGTGGCCGACAGCTTGGGTACCTGGTTGCGGCGGCGCAGCAGCCACCAGCCCAGCCCGGCCAACGCGCCACCGATCATCGGGCCGAGCGCGCGGCGTACATGTCCGCTGGCGTCGACGCCGTCGAGCAGGCTGCCGAAGCTGTAGTGGTAGGTCAGGTGCTCGATACCGTGCAGCAGCAGGGTGGTTGCGATACCGGCCAATCCGGCCAGTAATCCGATCACGAGGACCGCGCAGCCGAACTCGAGAGCTCGGCGTCTCGCGTCAGGTGGCGGCACACGGTAAACCTAGGGGAGTGGAAACGCCGCGGCTTCTCTTTGTGCATGCCCATCCCGATGACGAATCCCTGACCACGGGCGCGACCATCGCGCACTACGCGGCCATGGGCGCCGATGTGCGGGTGGTCACCTGCACGATGGGGGAAGAAGGCGAGGTCATCGGCGACCGCTGGGCCGGTCTCGCGGTCGACGAAGCCGACCAACTGGGCGGCTACCGCGTCATCGAGCTCACCGGGGCGCTCGCCGCGCTCGGCGCCGGGCAGCCGCATTATCTGGGAGGTGCGGGGCGCTGGCGCGACTCCGGGATGCCGGGAACACCCGCGCGGCACCGGCCACGTTTCGTCGACGCGCCGCTGGAGGAACCCGTGGCCGAACTGGTCTCCGTCATTGCTGACTTCCGGCCGCACGTGGTCGTCGGCTACGACCCGAACGGCGGCTACGGGCATCCCGATCACATCCGGGTCCACGAGGTCACCACCGCGGCGGTGGCCGCGTCGGCCCAGCACGGCTGGGCGGTGCCGAAGTTCTATTGGACGGTGATGGCGGTGTCGGGATTCGTGGAGGGCTTCCGCAACATCGGTGACCCGCCCGAGGACTGGGTCGTGATCAAGGCCGAGGACTTCACCTTCGGTTACCCCGACGACCAGGTGGACGCGGTGATCGACGCGTCGGCCCAGCTTCCGGCCAAGGCGGCGGCGTTGCGGGCCCATGCCACCCAGGTGATGGTCGCGCCGGACGGCCGGTCCATGGCGTTGTCGAACAAGATCGCGTTACCGCTGTGGGGCATCGAGCACTATGTGCTGGCCGAAGGCCGGCGTGGAGCCGACGGAGTAGAGACAGATCTGCTGGCGGGGCTCGATCTCGGGTAGGGACGCGGTAGGCTCCCCGCATGGACCCGGAATTGGATCCCAACCTGCAGCACTGGCAGGACCGCGCCGACAACTTCCAGTGGGTCGTCGGCTCCCTGGCCGCCTTGCTCGACAGCATCCCGACCTGACAGCCGAACCTGCGGACGGGCCGGCCTGGTTGCCGCCCGTCGTTCTGGCGTTGCTCGCCGTCGACGGCGTGCTGTCCGCCCTGGCGGCGGCGTTCCTGCTACCGCTCCGGCTGGGCCCGGTGCCGTTTCCCATCAGCATGCTGGTCACCGCCGCGGTGAACGCCGCCCTGGTGTGGTCGGCGCTGCATTGGACGACGTCGGTGCGGGTGGCCGCGTTGCCGTTGTGGACGTGGCTGGCAACCGTCCTGGCCCTGACATTCGGCGGGCCGGGCAACGACCTGGTGTTCGGTGGCGTCGGCGTGATGGGTTACGCGGCGCTTCCGTTCATCGCGGTGGGCGCGCTACCGGCGGCCGCACTGCTGCGTCGCGCGCAGCGCTCAGTCGTCTGAGCCGACGCCGGGCTTGGTGTCCGGCTTGGTATCGGGTT
>DATEOS010000437.1:0-7051 GCA_035273815.1 Candidatus Limnocylindria bacterium | reverse complement strand
TCCACCGGCCAGCTGCAGTTCATCGATCCGCAGGGCCAGCAACTGACCGAGGGCCAGGACATCTCCGCGCTGATCACCGACGGGTCGGTGAAGGTGCTGTTCGACGGGGGCCAGATCGATCCGGGGAGCGTGGCGCCAAGCTCGCAGACCGGCGAGCTGGGCGTGACATTCACCCTTCGCGATCAGGCATCCGACATATGGTGCGAGTTCACCACCGCGAACGTGAACCAGCCTGGACCGATCGCGCTGGACGGCGAGGTCATCACCACGCCGACCATCAACGGATCGATCTGCGGCGGCCAGACCGTCATCACCGTCGGCCCCCCGAGCCAGGCGAACGAGGAGGAGCGCACCAACCTCTACAACACCCTGCGCTTCGGCGCGCTGCCGGTCTCGCTGCAGGAGCAGGGGTTCGACCGGGTCGAGCCCACGCTCGGCGCCGACTTCCTGAGCCAGGCGCTCATCGCCGGCGGCATCGGCCTGCTGCTCGTCCTCTTCTTCATGATCGCCTACTACCGCCTGCCTGGCGTGCTTGCCGCCGGGGCGCTGATCTTCTACACGCTGGTGACCTACGCCATCTTCCGCGTCATCGGTGTCACGCTGACGCTCGCCGGCGTCGCGGCCTTCATCCTGTCGATCGGCATGGCGGTGGACGCCAACATCCTCATATTCGAGCGGATGAAGGAGGAGATCCGGGCCGGCAAGACGCTCGTGCCATCCATCGAGGCCGGGTTCAACCGTGCTTGGTCGAGCATCCTGGACTCGAACGTCGCCTCGATCCTGGTGGCCAGCTGGCTCTATTGGCAGGGGACGACCGTGGTGCGGGGCTTCGCCCTGGTGCTGATCATCGGCGTCGCGGTCTCCATGTTCAGCGCCGTGACCGTGACGCGGACCATGCTGCGCTACGTGGTGCGCACCGACTGGGGCCGGCGCCTCGAGCTCTACCACGTGGAGCGCTGACGCATGTACGACATCGTCGGCAAGCGCCGCTGGTACTTCCTCTTCAGCGCCCTGATCACCATCCCGGGGATCGTCTTCATCCTGCTGGGTGGCCTGAAGCCGTCCGTGGACTTCACCGGCGGCACGGTCTGGCAGGTGCGCTACGCCAACGACCCGTCACCGGCCGAAGTGCAGGCCGCGCTGGTCGAGCTGGGGCATCCGGAGGCGACCGTGCGGCGTCTGAGCGACGGTTACCTCGAGATCCGAACGGAGCCGATTGGCCTGTTGCCGCCACAGACGCCGCTGCCCAGCGTGTCGCTCGCGCCGTCATCCAGCGGTGCGGGCTCGCCGACACCCGCGCCCAGCGCATCCGCGGAAGGCAGCCCGAGTTCATCGCCGTCACCGACGGCATCGCCGACACCGGCCGGGTCAGCCTCCCCGGCGCCGATCCCCACCAACACCGAGTGGGCCGAAGTCGAGCGCGCGCTGGTTGCCCAGTTCGGCGAGGCCGAGGGCGGACGGCCCCGCAGCCTGACGACGGTCGGCCCGCTCATCGGTTCCGAGCTCATCCGGTCATCGATCATCCTGATCGCGGTGGGCGAGTTGTTCATCCTGGCTTATCTGTGGATACGGTTCGGCTTCCGCTTCGGCACGGCCGCTATCGTCGCGCTGCTCCACGACGTGATCGTGGTGATCGGTGTCTTTGCGATCCTGGGCTACTTCTTCGCCCTGGAGTTCGATGCGCTGTTCGTGACCGCCCTGCTGACGATCATCGGCTTCAGCGTCCACGACACGATCGTGGTGTTCGACCGCATCCGCGAGAACCGCATCCGCCACGCGGGGGAGCCGTTCGGGGCGATCGTCAATCACTCGATCCTGCAGACGCTGGGCCGATCGATCAACACCAGCCTGACCGTGGTCGTCACCCTGGCCGCGCTCTACCTGCTGGGACCGATCACGATCCGCACCTTCACCCTGGCCCTGCTGATCGGCGTGATCAGCGGCACCTACTCGTCAATCTTCAACGCCAGCCAGCTGCTGGTCGCGTGGTATGAGTGGGACGCGAACCGCAAGGCGCGACCCGCAGGCACCGGCAAGGCTGTCAAGCCGCTCAGCCGCTGAGGTAATCGGCGCGCTCGATAACCGGTTGCTAAGGCCCCGGTAAGGTCCGCGCGACTACCATTGGCCACGTGATCGGACCGCGCCTGGAGTGGCATCTACCGGAGCCGCTCCTCGATCCGCCCGCCTTCGCGGGCTTCGGTCGACCGATCTCAACCCTCCTGGCGCGCCGCGGCTTCGGCGACGATGCGCAGCTCACCGCCTTCCTGAACGCCGGCAGCGAGGCCCTGCACGACACGAGCCTCATGGCCGATGCCGACGTCGCGCTCGCTCGGCTGGAGCGCGCCCTGGACCACGGCGAACGGATTGCCATCTGGGGTGACTACGACGCGGATGGCATGACCGCCGTCGTGGTCTGGTCGATCGCGCTGCGAGCGCTGGGCGCGGAGGCGATCCGCCACGTTCCGTCGCGGCTGGCGGAGGGCTACGGGCTGTCGAATGCCGGCCTCGAGCGCCTGGCCGCTGCCGGCGTAACGCTGGTCGTCACCTGCGACTGCGGGATCGTCAACGTGGCCGAGGTCGAGCACGCGCGCGGCGTGGGACTTGACGTGGTCGTGACCGATCACCACCTGCCGGCCGGAGCTCTGCCGCGCGCGGTGGCAGTGGTGGATCCGCATCGGCCCGATTGCACCTATCCCGATCCGGACCTGACCGGCGCCGGCCTGGCCTACAAGCTGGCAACCGCTCTGCTGGGGCGCCGCGGCGCGGTGACGCGGGACCTGGCTGCGATGGCGGCCATTGGGACGGTGGCCGATTTGGCGCCGATGACGGGTGAGAGCCGCGCGATCGTTCGCCTGGGACTGGGGGAGCTGGCCGAGACGCAACGCGCCGGACTGCGGGCGCTGCTGTCGCGCGCATTGGAATCGCCGGAGCGGGTGACTGCGCGCGACCTGGCGTACAACGTGGCACCGCGGATCAACGCTGCCGGCCGCATCGCGGAGGCGGAGCTGGCCATCTCGCTGTTGCTGGAAGAGGACGCCGCCGCGGCCGAGCGCCTCGCGGATGAGCTGGAAGCCGTCCACCAGCAACGCCGCGAGCTCACCAGCGTGGCGGTGGCCGAAGCGCGCGCCCTGGTGGAGGGCATGGAGGGCACGGGACCCATCGCGCTGCGCCATGACGCCTGGGCGCCGGGCATCGTGGGCTTGATCGCGGGGCGCCTGGCGGACGCGCTCGAGCGGCCGGTGGCCGTGGCCGCCCCGGCGGGCGACGAGCTCCGCGGCTCGGTTCGATGTCCCGTCGACTTCCACGCGGCAGCTGCGCTCGAGGCCTGCGCGAGCTTCCTCATCAAGCGCGGCGGGCACGCCGCCGCCGGTGGGTTCAGCGTGGCGATGGCGGGCTGGGATCCATTCGCCGCGGCCTTCCAGGCACTGTCGCGCCCGTTTCCACTCTCGTCGGCCGAGGTCGCCCCGGCCGGTCGCCTCGCGATCGACCTCGTCCTGCCGGCCGCCCACCTCGGCTGGGAGCTCGCCAACCAGATCGAGCTGCTGGCGCCGTTCGGCCCCGGCCACGTCGAGCCGCTGCTGGCCGTCACCGGGCTGCGAGTGGGGGATGCGCGCCGGGTTGGCTCGGACGCACAACACCTTGCGCTGCGCATGCTGCGGGGCGCCGAGACCTTCGATGCCATCGGTTTCGGGACGCCGGCCGACCGTCCGCTGCCGGAGGAGGGGAGCCTGGTCGACCTGGTCGGGACGCTCGAGCGCGACACCTTCCAGGGAGAGCCTCGCCTGCGCCTTCGGGTCGTGGACTTCGCCGCGAGCTCGCTGAGCCCGCTGGCCGCTCGGCGCAAGGTTGCACAGGCCATCACGCTCCAACCCGTGCCGATGGCGGCGCCGGCGGGCGCAACGACCACATGAGCGGCACGCCGCTCGAGCGCCTGCGGTCGCGCCAGGATGCGCTGGGCGCGCCGTTGTGCCTGGGCATCGATCCCCATCCGGACGCCCTGCCCGACGGGCTTGCGCACGACGCGGAAGGAATCGAGCGTTTCGCGCGGGGCGTGCTCGAGGCCGCGGCCGAGTTCGCCGCCGCGGTGAAGATCAACATCGCGTTCTTCGAGGCCTTCGGATCGGCCGGTTGGGCGGCGCTGGAGCGGGTGCGCGGGGACGTTTCGAGCGATCACGTGCTGATCCTGGACGCCAAGCGCGGGGACATCGGCTCCACCGCCGAGCGGCAGGCCACCGCCCTGTTCGGCCGCCTCGCGGCCGATGGCGTGACGTTGTCGCCGTACCTGGGCGAGGACGCCATCCAGCCGTTTGCCGACTATCCCGATCGGCTGCTCTACGTCCTGGCGCGCACCAGCAACCCGGACGCCGGGCGCCTCCAGGACGTGACGGTCCGGACGGGCGGCGCGGAGCGGCCGCTGCACGAGGAGGTCGCTCGCTGGGTGGGGAGCCGCTGGCCGGAGGGCCGGGTGGGCCTGGTGGTGGGCGCCACCGCGCCCGGAGAGCTCGAGCGTCTGCGTTTGGCGCTACCGGAGCCTGCCTTCCTGGTGCCTGGCGTGGGGGCGCAGGGAGGCGACCTGGCGGCCGCGGTGCGGGCTTGCCACGGGACGCGGGCCCCCGGCCTGGTGAACGTCAGTCGGGCCATCGCGGCCGCGTCGAGGGGCGGCGACTGGCGGCGGGCGGCGGGGGAGGCGGCTCGGCGCTGGCACGGGGAGATGGCCGAAGTCGGTGCTACACTCCCTGCCTAGTTCAGCCTCGCTCCAGCGCATCAACGAGGAATCGCCGCGATATGGGACCAATCGGCTGGCCCGAGCTCATCATCCTGCTCGTGGTCGTCCTGATCGTCTTCGGGCCCGGCAAGCTGCCGGATATCGGCAACGCGATCGGCAAGGGAGTCCGCGAGTTCCGTAAGGCGTCCAACGACCTCGAGGAGTCAATCCGCGGGGATACGAAGAAGCCGAGCTCGCCTCCTGCACCCGCGGCGCCGGCGCCCTCCAGCGACCGCCCCGACAGCGACTGACCCGCGGTCGACGGCGACGGTCCACGTCGACCCGTCCCGTCGCACAGCTTCGCCCAACGTCCGCGCCGGCCCTGCTTCGGCACGCCCGGCTCCGCAGCGGTGACCGATCGTGACCGATAACGAGTTCGCCATGACCCTGGTGGAGCACCTGGAGGAGCTCCGTCGGCGCCTGATCGTGGTCGTGCTCAGCGTGCTGGGCGCGGCGGTGATCGGCTTCCTCATCTCGGGCGAGGTCATCGAGCTGCTGCGCGACCGGCTGCCGGAGGAGCACCGGACCCTCATCTTCATCGGGCCGGCCGACGCCCTGACCGCGCAGCTGAAGGTCGCCGGCTTCCTGGGGATCGCCTTCGCGATGCCGATCATCCTGTTCGAGGTCTGGCGCTTCGTGAGCCCGGGCCTGACCCCGCGCGAGAAGCGCTTCGTCTGGCCGGTGGTGCTGGCCGGCCTCCTCCTGTTCATCCTCGGCGTGCTGATCGGCTACGTCGTGATCCCGTACACGCTGAACTTCCTGCTCGCCTTTTCCGAAGGCATTGCGGAGCCGATGCTGACCATCGACGCCTACATCGGCTTCGTGACGACCATGATGCTGGCCTTCGGCCTGATCCTGGAGTTCCCGATCGTCCTCATCGGCCTGTCACGGGTCGGCATCCTGAACTACCGCCGCGTCGCCAGCCGGCGCCGCTGGGCGATCCTGGCGATCGTCTTGTTCGCCATCATCCTCACCCCCGGTGGCGACCCGATTTCGCCGCTCATCCTGGCATCGGTGATGTTCATCCTGTTCGAAGGGTCGCTGCAGATCATCCGGCTGATCGGACGCTGACCGCATGACGGCCGTGCCCACCGTCCTCCTGCTGACCGATGACCTCATGGGCTCAGACGCGCACGCGGCGCACGGGCATCCGGAGCGGCCGGAGCGGGCGCGGGCGGTGGCTGATGGCGTCTCTGCCGGGGCCGAAGCGGCCGGTGCCACGCTGGCGCGCCCTGCCGTCACGCCGGCCACCGACGACGAGCTCCAGCGAATCCATCCGGCCTGGTTCCTGGGCGCGCTGGATGCGGCGGCGTCGCGCGGTGGGGGCTGGATCGATGCCGATACCTACCTCTCGCCAGCATCGATGCAGGTGTCCCGCCTGGCCGCCGGGGCCACGCTGGCCGCCGCGCGGGCAGCTGCCCGGGGAGAGGCCGCCGTGGCGTTCGCCGTGGTGCGGCCGCCCGGCCACCACGCGTTCGAGGAGCAGACCCATGGCTTCTGCCTGCTCAACAACGTGGCCATCGCCGTGGCCGGCCTGCGGGCCGAGGGACTGGCCCAGCGGATCGCGGTGGTCGACTGGGACGTGCACCATGGCGACGGGACGCAGGCGGTGTTCGAGGCTGACGCGGACCTGTGCTACGCCTCGACCCACCAGTCGCCCTTCTACCCGGGGACGGGCAGTACAAACGAGCGCGGCTCCGGCCCCGCCATCGGCACCAAGCACAACGTCCCCCTGCCGGCGGGCAGCGGCGACCGTGCCTTCACCGAGGCCTGGATGGTGCAGCTGCTGCCGGCCATCGAGGCCTTCGCGCCGGAGGCCATCCTGGTGTCGGCCGGCTACGACGCTCATCGGCACGATCCGCTGGCCAACCTCGAACTGACCGATGCGGGCTACGAGGCAGTGGCCATCGCCCTCGGGGAGCTGGCAACACGCCTTGGGCTGCGCGGCGTGGCCCTCACCCTGGAGGGCGGTTATGACCTGGACGCGCTGGCGGACAGTGCCGCGGCCACGGTGCGTGGCCTCCTGGAGGGCCTGAATCGGGGAGCGTGAGGGCTATACTCGCGTGCATCCAGAACTCGGATTGAGCATGGCACGAGCGGAACAACCCACGGCGACGGCGAGCCGGGCCTCGCGCCGCGCGAAGGTCGGGTCGCCCGGGTCATCGGCGCAATCGGCCGCAGGGGAGGTGGCCGAGCCGTCAACCGCCGCGCAGCTGGTGGTCATCAGCGGGCTCTCCGGGGCCGGCAAGAGCCAAGCTTCGAAGCTGTTCGAGGACCTCGGCTACT
>DATEOS010000436.1:0-2493 GCA_035273815.1 Candidatus Limnocylindria bacterium | reverse complement strand
TCGAGTGTCAAAGCTGCAACTATCCCGGCTACCGTGGTGGGCCTGGGGCGTCGCCCTGGGCTCAATCGCAGCCGTCTTCAACCTCGTCTCCGATCCGCTGCCCGCCCTCGATTTCGGCTACGTCGCGGCGGTGTTTCTGCTGAACATCGGCATGTGGCTGGCGATCTGCGGCGCCATCGCTGTCCTGATCTGGCTCGTGGGCCGAGCGGTCGGCAGAACGGACTAGCCCCCGTCACGTCGGCGGCCGTGCTAGCGTGCGCCCATGTCGACGGGCTCCGAAGAGGACATGTCCCTCAAGGCCGGTGAAGGCCGTGGCGCTGATCTGTTGACCATTGGCCTGCTGGTGTTCTTCGTTGGACTGCTGCTGGTCGTGGCCGCGCTGCTGGTTCTGCCGCTGATCTTCCCGAGCTGATCAGCGGCTGCGGCCCACCACGGGCTCGATCAGCCCGTACGTCCCGTCGCTCCGCCGGTACACCACACAGATCCGCTCGTTCTCCGCGTTCAGGAAGACGAAGAAGGCATGGCCCAGCTCTTCCATGCGGGTGATCGCGTCCTCCTCGAACATGGGCACCATGTCGAAGCGCTTGATGCGCACGACCGACGGTCCGGGCTCCTCCGCATCGGCGGCCTCGCCCTCGTCCGCCACGCTCCCCTCAGCCTCGCGCACCAGGACGGTGCGAGCCTCGTCATGGTCGCGCTCGCGCACGCGGCGCGGCCGCGTCTTGCTGCGGACGACCTGCCGCTCCAGCTTGTCGAGCAGCGTGTCGATGGCCGCGATTGGAGTCGGGCCCGATGACGCCGATCGGATCAGGCTGCCGTTCGACAGCAGCGTGACCTCCGCGACGTGCGACTCATCGATGGCGTGCGAGGCATGGGCGATGAGCTCCACGGTGGCCTCTGCATCGGGATGCGCGACGCGATCCAGGCGGCGCAGCTTCCGATCGATCTGGGCTCGCGTGTCCTCAGTGAGCTCGAGGTTCCGTGCCTTGACCGTGGTCTTCACGTGACCCCTCACCGTGCTGAGACCTAACGGTAGCACCCGAGTCGTCACCGGACCACGCCGCCCTCAGACCTCGCGTGCCACGGCGAAGCCGAACACGCGCGCAACCCCGGCATCGGCCAGCACGGCCGCACACGCCTCCAGGGTGGCCGAAGTGGTCAGGATGTCGTCGATCAGGATCACGACCGGTGGTGCACGCGCGTCGGGCCTCACGGCGAAGGCATCGCGCAGGTTGCGAAGCCGGGCAGCGCGGTCGAGCCGATGCTGGCGGGTCGTCGCTCGCCGGCGAAGCAGCAGATCAGCGGTGGGCATGCCGCTCGCCCGGCTCAGTGCGGCCGCGAGCAGCGCCGCCTGGTTGTAGCCGCGCTCGCGGAGCCGTTGCGGGTGGATGGGCACCGGCACCAGGACCGCCGAACCGGCCACCGCCGCCAGGTCTACAAGGCGGTCCGCGGCGCGTTCCGCCAACGGGCCGGCGACGCGTGCCGCGCTGCCGTACTTGAGGCCGGCCAGCGCCCGGCGAAGTGAGCCCTCGTAGGCGAAGGCCGCCACCGCCAGCCGTAGCGCATCACCGACCACCACGCCGGGATCGGGAGCCAGGAACCGGTCCGCAGGTGCTGCCGGCGCGCGCAGGCCCTCCCGGCATGGCCGGCACAGCGTGGCACCGTACCGACCGCAGCCGGCGCAGGCCGCGGGCAGCAACAGCTCCAGGAGCCCCACGGAGTGACTGTGCCGCGCGGTGCCTTACCGGCCGATTACCGGCTGCTTACTGCTCGTCCAGCACCAACTGATCCCCCACGACAGTCCCGCTGCTCGCGGCCGCCCCGGCCGGCAGCTCCAGGCAGTCGTGGCCGCCGTGGCCGCTCAGCACCATCCGCCACGGCGCCATGTCCGGCACAACCCGCGTCACGCGGCGGGACGTGTCCAGGAACACGAGGTCAATGGGGTAGCCCATGAAGGTGGTGTCGATGGTTGTCGCGCCCGGCAGCAGCAGGCCCTCGCCGGGCTTGAGCCGGGGCAGCAGATGCAGCCCGAAGATGCGCTGGGTGATACCGCGCGCGATCCGACACTGCTCCGCGACCACGCTGCCGCGGGTCGAATTGGTGACATGTGCAGATCCATATCGGGCCATGGGCGAGCCGATCCTATCAGCGCCGGGATGCGGCACGCCCCCGGTCCCGTGCTGAGGACCGAGGGCGTGGCACGCCGCCGGGGAAGCGATCTATGCGCGTCAGCGAATGAGCTGCACGCTCACGGTTGAGGACCCTCCGTTCGGGCCTGGAGCGGCCTCCACGTTCCCCTCGTACGAGATCACAATGAACTTGCCCGCCAGGCATGAGGTGGCCCCGTTCCCGGTGTCGCAGATCGCCTTGTTGCTGCCGTTGACGTAGGCGCCCTGCGTGAAGGTCGGGTGAGCAGGATTGCCACCCGCCGCGCACTCGGGCATTGAGCCGTCATCGGTGCAGAACACGAAGGTGCTCATGCCGGCCAGGTGA
>DATEOS010000435.1:0-4043 GCA_035273815.1 Candidatus Limnocylindria bacterium | reverse complement strand
TGGGCGGCCTACCGGCCCAACTCGCTGGCCGACCGGTTCTCCAGTCTGCTGTCCATGACCGCCGCCAGCATCCCGGACTTCTGGTTCGCGATCACCGGCGTGTGGCTGTTCGCGGTGCTGCTCGGCGTGCTGCCCACCTCGGGCACCGACGCGGGGGTGCTGTCCTGGATCCTGCCGATCGCCACGCTGATGATCCGCCCGCTCGGCGTGCTCACCCAGGTGGTGCGCGGCGCCATGGTGTCCGCGCTGTCGGCGCCCTACATCCGGCTGGCCCGCAGCAAGGGCGCAGGCGACTTCCGCGTCGTCACCCACCACGCGCTGCGCAACGCCGCCGCCCCCGCTCTGACCGTGGCCGGCGACCTGGCCGTCGGCCTGATCAACGGCGCGGTCGTGGTGGAGGCGATCTTCGGCTGGCCCGGTATCGGCAAGCTCATGATCGACGCGATCCTGCAACGCGACTTCGCGGTGCTGCAGGCTGCGGTACTGCTCACCGCCGTCAGCATCTTCGTCCTCAACATCGCCATCGACGCCTGCTACGCGCTGCTCGACGCACGCGTCCGCGAACCCGCAAAGGTCTAAGGGAGCCAACTGAAGATGAGCACTCAGATCGATCTCGTCCCGGTCAAACCGACCACCGCCATCGTCGGCGAACCGGTCACCACGAAACGCTCCGCCGGCTCCGTCTGGTTCCGCCTGCTGGTCAACGACCGCGTCGCGGCCGCCGCCGCGGTGGTGCTCGGTCTGGTCGTCCTGACCGCGGTGTTCGGGCCCATGCTGGTCGGCGACCTGGCCACCCGCATCGACCTGGACAACTCCAATCAGCCGCCGTTCACACTGGCGCACGGCTGGGCCAACATCCTGGGTACCGACCCGCTGGGCCGCAGCATGCTTGCCCGGTTGATCGTGGCCTGCCAGACCACCCTGTCGGTGGCCATCCCCGCCGTGGTGATCTCGGCGGTCATCGGATCGATCATCGGCATGTGGGCCGGCTACTACCGCGGCTGGCGGGAAACGCTGGCCATGCGGGTCGCCGATGTCATCATGAGCTTCCCGTCGCTGCTGTTGGCCGTGGTGGTGCTCTACGTGTTCTCCCCGAGCGCGGCCAATATCGTTGCCGTACTGGCCATCACCCGCATCCCGGTGTATCTGCGCACGGCCCGCGCCGAATCCGCCGAACTGTCCAGCCGGGTGTTCGTCGACGCCGCACGGACCTTCGGTGCCAGCGGCCGGTCCATCATCACCCGGCACGTGGTGCCGATCGTGCTGCCGACCCTGCTCACCGTCGCCACCCTGGACTTCTGCTACGTGATGCTGGCCGAGAGTTCGCTGAGCTTCCTGGGTATCGGTATCCAGCCGCCCGACGTCAGCTGGGGCCTGATGGTCTCGCAGGGCCGCACCTACCTGCACACCGCGTGGTGGCTGTCCTTCCTGCCCGGTCTGGCCATCGTCGTCACCACCGTCTCGGCGACCATCCTGGCCGCCTGGGCCCGCATCGCCACCGACCCCGCTCAGCGGTGGCGGCTCACCGTCCCGCAGAAGCGACTGTCCCGCTTCACCAAGTCCGGAAAGGCGCTCTAGACATGACTGCGGTAGCCGAACACCCTCCTGTGAACGAGACGGACGCCGATCCCGCGCTGCGGGTCGAGGGACTCACCGTCGACATCCGCACCATCACCGGCACGGTCCGGGCCGTCGACCACGTCAGCTTCGCCGCCCGCAGTGGTGAGACGCTGGCCCTGCTCGGCGAATCCGGTTGCGGCAAATCGATGACCGCCACCGCGCTGGTCGGCCTGCTGGAGCCGGTGGCCCAGGTCGCCGACGGCACCGCTCGCATCGGCGATGTCGACATCCTCTCGGTCGACCGGAAGAAGCGCCGGGAAATGGCGGGCCCGGAACTGGCCATCGTCTTCCAGGACGCGCTCACCGCCCTCAACCCGCTGTACACCGTCGGCACCCAACTGGCCGAACCGTTCCGCATCCACCACGGCATGAAGGCCAAAGAGGCCAAGGCCAAGGCCGTGGAACTGATGGCGCGGGTGGGCATTCCCCAACCCGAGGACCGGATGAAGGCCTACCCGCATCAGTTCTCCGGCGGTATGCGGCAACGTCTGCTCATCGCGATGGCCGTTGCGCTGAACCCGAAGGTACTGATCGCCGACGAGCCGACCACGGCACTGGATGTGACGGTGCAGGCGCAAATCATGGCCCTGCTCAAGAGCCTGCGTGCCGAGTACGACATGGCGGTCGTGTTGATCACCCACGACCTGGCCCTGGTCGCCGAGGAGGCCGACCGGGTCGCCATCATGTACGCCGGCAGCATCGTCGAAACCGGCCCGGTATCGGAGGTTTTCGCCCAGCCGAAGCACCCGTACACCAAGGGCCTGCTGGACTCCGTGCCGGTCGACGCCGAGCGTGGCGCCGAGCTCAAGTCGATCGGCGGCAGCCCGCCGGACCTGCACTCCATCCCGACCGGTTGCGTGTATCAGGATCGCTGCCCGCTGGTCGCCGACATCTGTCGCAGCACCCGCCCCGCCCTGCAGGCCGTCGGTACCCGGCGCAAGTCGGCCTGCCACTTCCCCACGGAGGTCACCAATGCTTGATTCAACAACGGCGGCTGATTCAACAACGGCGGCTGATTCACCATCGGTGGCTGACCAGGTGCTCAAGGTCCGCGACCTGACCAAATCGTTCCGGGTGTCCGGCGGCAAGACGCTGACCGCGCTCGACGGCATCAACCTGGACCTGGCCCGCGGTGAAACGCTGGGCCTGGTCGGCGAATCCGGTTGCGGCAAATCCACCCTCGCCCGCACCCTGCTGATGCTGGAGCGGCCCGACTCCGGCGCCGTCAGCTTCGACGGGATCGACCCGTTCGCGCTCAAGGGCAAGGACCTGCTGAAGTTCCGGCGCCGTGTGCAGATGGTGTTCCAGGACCCCTACGCCTCGCTGAACTCCCGGATGACGGCGGCGGAGATCATCGCCGAACCGTGGCGCACCCACAAGGGTCTGTACAAGACCCGCGCCGACCGCGACATGCGGGTGCGTGGCCTGCTCGACCTGGTCGGCTTGGGCGCCAAGGCATTCGACAAGTACCCGCAGGAGTTCTCGGGCGGACAGCGTCAGCGCATCGGCATCGCCCGTGCGCTCGCGCTGAACCCCGAGGTCATCATCTGCGACGAGCCGGTGTCGGCGCTGGATCTCTCGGTGCAGGCGCAGGTGCTCAACCTGCTCAACGATCTGCAGCGCGAGCTCAAGATCTCCTACGTCTTCATCTCCCACGACCTGTCGGTGGTGCGCCACGTCGCCGACCGGGTGGCCGTGATGTACCTCGGGCGGATCATCGAGACCGGGCCCACCGAGGCGGTTTTCGACCGGCCCGAGCACCACTACACGTCCGCACTCATGTCGGCCGCACCCAAGCTGCACGACGCAGCCCGCGGTCAGCGGATCCTGCTCAAGGGCGAGGTGCCCTCGCCGTTGAACCCGCCGTCGGGATGCCGCTTCCGCACCCGCTGCGCGCACGCCACCGACATCTGCGCCGAGCAGCGTCCGCCACTCGCGATCGACCCGGTGGTGACCGGACACACCGCCGAGTGCCATCACCCGGCCCAGCACAAGGCATCCGCGTTGTCGCACAGCGCATGAGCACTTCAGCGGCGCCTTCGAGCCCCGGGAGGTGCGGGACATGAATCCCAGCGTGCCCGGGTTCGCGGTCATCATGATCGCGGTGATGGTGGCGTCCTGTCTTCAGGGTTCCATCGGCTTCGGCATGGGCATGCTGGCCGCACCGGTGGTCGCCGTCATCGACCCCGGACTGGTGCCCGGCACGCTGATCATGCTGGCCACCCTGCTCACGCTGATGGTGGTGCTGCGGGAAGGCACCGCCATCGATGTGCGTGGCACCGGCTGGGCACTGCTCGGGCGGGTCCCCGGCACCATCGCCGGCGCGCTGTTGCTGGCGGCCATCCCGGAACGGGCGCTGGCGATCCTGATCGCCGCCGTAGTGCTGGTCGGGGTGGCGGTCACCAGCTTGGGCTGGATGCCCG
>DATEOS010000434.1:0-10598 GCA_035273815.1 Candidatus Limnocylindria bacterium | reverse complement strand
TGCACGCCGGCCCGCGCCTGGTCGGCGAGGTCGGCGCCGGTCCAGGTCCCGGCCACGGTCGGCAGGTCGTGGGTGGTGATGCCGGCCATGGCCTTGCGCGGCCAGCCGCGTGGCGGCCGCGGCTCGAACAGGGCGAGGCGCGTGGACAGTACGTTGGCCGATGCCAGGCGCCGCCGGACGCCCGGCGCCACGGTGCCCAGGTCCTCGCCGATGACCACGGCCCCCGCCCGCTCGGCCTCGATGGCCAGCACGGCCAGCAGCTCGTCGGTGGGCTGGCTCACGTACGCGCCGTCGCCCGGGTCCGCGCCATCGGGCACCCACCACTGCCGGAACAGCCCCAGCACGTGGTCGATCCGCAGGCCGCCGCCGTGCGCCATGGCCGCCCGGATCGTGTCGATGAAGGGCCGGTAGCCGGCCAGTCGCAGCCTGGCGGGCACGAACGGGGGGATTCCCCAGCGCTGGCCGGCGGGGTTGAAGACGTCCGGCGGTGCGCCGAGGCTCGCCGCCCCGAGCATCCGCTGCCACACCCACGCGTCAAAGCCACCGGGGTCGAAGCCGATGGGCAGGTCGTTGATCAGACGCACCGCGCCACCGGCCGCGGCCATCTGGCGGTCCAGCAGCCGCTGGACCCAGGCATGAAAGGCGATGCGCTCGGTCAGGCGCCGAGCCTCGCGCCGCACGGCGATGCTCTCCGGATCGCGCAGCTCGTCCGGCCACGCGCCCCAGCCCGGCCCATGCTCCTCGCTCAGCGCGGCGTAGAGGCCCCATCGCTGGAGATCGGGGCGCGCGGCAGCTGCCGCTTCGTCCAGCTGGGGCTGGGCAGAGCCGCCCGCCGGCGATGCCCGCCAGAGTCGCTCGAGCGCGGCCAGCTTGAGCCGCCGGACCTCCGATCGGACGATCGCTGATGAGCCGTTCAGGGCGCGTCCGGCCCGCGCCAGCGGCGCCAGCTCTGAGGCCAGGAACCGGTAGCCGGGGACCTCCTCGATCGCCAGGTAGAGCGGGTCCCGGAAGCGGCGCGAGCTCGGGTAGTAGGGGCTCGGCTCGGGATCCGGCGCCGGGTTGGACGCTCCCAACGGGCTGACCAGCACCGCGCCGGCGCCCAGCTCGGCCGACCACGCGGCCAATCGCCGCAGGTCGCCCAGGTCGCCCATCCCCCAGCTCGTCCGCGAGCGGGCGGCATACAGCTGCACGGCCCAGCCCCAGGTTCGCCAGCCACGCGGCAGCGGGCACCGCGGCGGCGCCACCATCAGCAGCTGCTCCTCCGCGCCGCGGCGAAGGTGGTGGTAACCGTGGGGCACATCGCGCGGGACGCTGCGCACCGCGCCGAGCTCGCTGCCGTCCTCGAGCGCCAGCTCGCCACCCGACGGCAGTCGATCGCCGCGGCGCATGATGCGCACCACGCGTGCCGCGCGCTGCGCATCGCCGGCCTCCAGCCCCATCGCCTCCCGCACCGCTCTTTGCGCGGCAGCCCGCGTCACCCGTCGCCTGCCCCACGCGTCGGTCCAGGTCTCCTCGACTGCGCCCGCCCGTGTCATTCGGCGCGCGGCAGCCGGAAGAGGGCCACCGATCGGCCCACCAAGCGGTAGGTGCTGCCGCCATGGCGCACGGTGCCCGCCCCGAGCGTTGGCGGCTCCACGGCACGCGTGTCGAACATGAGCCGCCAGCCGACCGGCGCGTGGTCGGGCAGGGTGAACTCAACGTCATCCTCGCCGGCGTTGAGGAGCAGCAGCAGGGTGTCGTCGACGATGCGCTCGCCACGCGGGCCGCGATCATCGATGGCATCGCCGGCCAGCCGCAGCCCCAGCGCCCGAATGCCCTCCGCCTGCCATTCGGCATCGGTCATCTCGTCGCCGCCAGGCGCCAGCCAGGTCAGGTCCTTCACGGTCGAGCCGCGGATGCGCCGCCCCTGGAAGAAGCGCCGCCGGCGCAGCACTGGATGCTCACGAAAGACCGAGATCAGGCCGCTGGTGAAGTCGAGCAGCTGCCGCTGGGCGTCGGTCAGGTCCCAGTCGAACCAGCTGATCGGATTGTCCTGCGCATAGGCGTTGTTGTTGCCGCGCTGGCTGCGGCCCAGCTCGTCCCCGCCCAGCAGCATCGGCACCCCCTGGCTGAGGAGGAGGGTCGCCAGCAGGTTGCGATGCTGGCGCGCTCGGGACTCGAGGATGTCTGGGTCGTCGGTCGGACCCTCGACGCCGAAGTTGAGCGACTCGTTGTGGTCGTCGCCGTCTCGGTTGTCCTCGCCGTTCGCCTCGTTGTGCTTGCGCTCGTAGCTGACCAGGTCGGCCATCGTGAAGCCGTCGTGGGCGGTGACGAAGTTGATGCTGGCGTGCGGCAGCCGTCCGCCCTGTGCATAGAGGTCCGATGACCCTGTCAGCCGGTAGGCCAGCTCGGCCGCCTGCCCGCCGGTGCCTCGCCAGAAGCGACGCACAAGGTCGCGGTAGCGGCCGTTCCACTCGGCCCAGCCGATGGGGAAGTTGCCCACCTGGTAGCCGCCCTCGCCCAGGTCCCACGGCTCGGCGATGAGCTTGACCTGGCTGATGAGCGGGTCCTGGTGGACGATGTCGAAGAAGGACCCCAGCTTGTCGACGTCGTGCAACTCCCGCGCCAGGGCCGAGGCCAGGTCGAAGCGGAAGCCGTCAACGTGCATCTCGGTGATCCAGTAGCGCAGGCTGTCCATGATCAGCTGCAGCGTGCGTGGGTGGACCGCGCTCAGCGTGTTGCCGGTCCCGGTGTAGTCGACGTAGCGGCTGAGATCGTCGGGGTCGAGCCGGTAGTAGGCGGCGTTGTCGATTCCGCGGAAGCTGAGCGTCGGCCCCTGGTGATCGCCCTCGGCGGTGTGGTTGTAGACGACGTCCAGGATCACCTCGATCCCGGCGGCATGCAGGCGCCGCACCATGGCCTTGAACTCGGCCACCGGCTCGTCGCCAGCCGCGAAACGCTGGTCGGGAGCGAAGAAGCCGATGGTGTTGTAACCCCAGTAGTTGGTCAGGCCGCGCTCGACCAAGTGCCGCTCGTTGACGTGCTGGTGCACCGGCAGCAGCTCCACGGCCGTCACGCCCAGCCGCTGCAGGTGCTCGATGGCCGGATCCGATGCCAGCCCGCCGTACCGGCCGCGCAGCTCGTCCGGCACGTCGGGATGCTGCTGCGTAAAGCCCTTGACGTGGACCTCGTAGATGACCGTCCCCTCCCAGGCGGTCCGCGGCTGCCGGTCATCGCCCCAGTCAAAGGCGCTGTCGACCACGACGCCGCGCGGCGTCTCCGGCGCCGAGTCCCGTTCGTCCGGATCCGGCAGCGGCTGCCCGTCCGCGTCCACCTGGTGGCCGACCTGCAGCGCGGTCGAGTCGACCGGCCCGACCACCCGCCGGGCATACGGGTCGAGCAGCAGCTTGGCCGGGTTGAACCGATGCCCTTGAGCCGGCGCCCACGGGCCGGCGACGCGGTAGCCGTAGGACTGGCCAGGCCCGATGTCGGGCAGGTAGGCGTGCCACACGTTGTCTGTACGCTCTGGCAGGGTGACGCGCCGCTCGCGACCGTCGCCATCGAACAGGGCCAGCTCGACGCCCGTGGCGTTCTCGCTGA
This sequence comes from Candidatus Limnocylindria bacterium, assembly GCA_035273815.1. Lineage (GTDB taxonomy): Bacteria > Chloroflexota > Limnocylindria > QHBO01 > QHBO01 > DASSCW01. Next base: position 7,019 of record DATEOS010000434.1, on the reverse strand, counting down.
AGAGGGCGAAGTTGGTGCCCTCGCCGTCCCAGCTGGCGCCTAGCGGATACGGCGCGCCGCGCCAGACGCGCACCCTCAGGCCACCATGCGCTCGATTGCGTCGAGCGGCAGCCAGCTCCAGTCCGGGCGGAAGTTCGCCTCGTAGCGGACCTCGTAGCAGGCCTTCTCCAGCTCGAAGGCACGCAGCAGGGACGGCTCCGCCGGCTCGCCGTACGCGGTCAGGAAGGCGGTGCGGGCCGCATTCAGCCAGTCATCGGCGTCGAAGCCTGGCTGCCGGCGCTGCACCGTGCGCGCGACGTAGTCCAGGCTGCGCAGCATGCCGGCCACGTCGCGCAGCGGCGAGGCGGGCCGCCGTCGCTCTGCCAGCGGCCGGGCCGGCTCACCCTCGAAATCGGTGACCACGAAGCCCTCGTCCGTGACCAGGAGCTGGCCGAGGTGATAGTCACCATGGATCCGGGCGCACCAGGCCGCCGGGGCCGCCGTCATGGCCTCGAAGGCTGCGCGTGCCGAGTCCGCGAGGATGGCCAGCCGGGGGCGCTCCGTCGCCGGCAGGGCCGCCAGGGCCGCATCGAGCTCACCCTCGGCTGCGGCCTGCCAGGCTCGCCGCTCTTCCACCCTGGCCGGCCGCGATGGGAAGTCCGGGCGGTCCGGATCGGACTGCAGTGCCTCGTGCAGGGCCACGGTCACGGCCCCGATGCCGGAAGCCGCTAGGATCGCTGCCTGCGGATCGGCGGCCGGACGTTCCAAATGCGCCAGCATCCAGGCCCAGCCATCGCCGTGCGCCGGCACCAGGGACTGGATGACGCCCGCGGTGGCAGGTTCGGCATCGGTCGGCACATAGCGCATCGAGCCGACCGCCAACGGTGCGTGCGCAAATCCCTGCTCGGTGAGGAAGGCCAGCACCTCCACCTCCGGGTTGATGCCCGGCTCGAGCAGTCTGTAGATCTTCAGCAGCAATCGATCCCCGAGGGCCACCGCTGTGTTCGACTGCTCCACCCCCATCGAGCGCTCGGTCAGCTGCGACGCCTCAGGTATGCCACCGGGCAGCAGCTTCGCCAGCGGCGGTCGCGGCTTCAGGGCGAGTCGTCCCTCGCTGCTGGACAGGATCCGAGGACCATCGGCCATCGCCGCGATCACAGCGCGCCACAGGCCATCCCCGTCGGCCGGCTCCCGCGGTGATTCCGCCATGCTGACGGCCGGGACCAGATAGCGCTCCTCGCGATCATCGTCGAACGAGGCGGCGATTACGAGAAAGCCAGTGGCCTCGTCGAGCTCGAAGAAGTCGCGCACCCCGACTTCGCGGAGCGGCCGGCTCTTGCTGCGAAACCAGCGCTGTCCACCAAGCCAGGTCTCAAGGTTGCCGCCATACAGCGGAATGAGGCTGGTCACTCGGCGCCGTCGGTCAGCTCGAACCAGTAGAACCCGTGCGGGCCAAAGGTGAGCAAGTAGGGCAGCGCACCAATGGCCGGGAAGCGGACCCGGCCCATGATCTCGACCGGGACGCGGGTGGCCCAGCGCGAAAGGTCCAGCTCCACGTACTGGCTGAAGCGCGAGAGGTTGGCTACGCACAGCACGGTGACGCCCTCGTGCTCGCGCAGGTAGGCGAGCACGTGACGGTTCTCCGGGTGCAGGAATTCCAGCGTGCCGCGCCCGAAGACGGGATAGCGGCGGCGCATGTTGACGATGCGACGCGTGAAGTGCAGCAGAGATCCGGGAATGCGCTCCTGGGCCTCCACGTTGACGGCCTGGTAGCCGTAGACCGGGTCCATGATGACCGGCGAATAGAGCGCGGCGGCATCGGCGGATGAGAAGCCGGCGTTGCGGTCCGGCGTCCACTGCATGGGGGTGCGGACGCCGTTGCGATCGCCCAGGTAGACGTTGTCGCCCATCCCGATCTCGTCGCCGTAGTAGATGACCGGCGTGCCCGGCATGGACAGCAGCAGGGAGTTCAGCAGCTCGATGCGCCGGCGGCTGTTGTCGACCAGCGGCGCCAGGCGACGGCGAATGCCAAGGTTGATGCGGGCCCGCTGATCGGCCGCGTACTCCGACCACATGTAGTCGCGCTCCTCGTCGGTGACCATCTCGAGCGTCAGCTCGTCATGGTTCCGCAGGAAGAGCGCCCACTGGCAATCGTCGGGAATGGGCGGCGTGTTCTCCATGATCTCGACAATCGGGGTGCGATCCTCCTTGCGCAGCGCGATCCAGATGCGCGGCATCAGGGGAAAGTGGAAGGCCATGTGGCACTCGTCGCCGTCACCGAAGTACGGACGCACGTCCGGCGGCCACTGGTTGGCCTCGGCCAGCAGCATCCGGTTGTGATAGCGCTTGTCGAGCGCGGCGCGCAGCCGCTTCAGCACGTCGTGCGTCTCCGGCAGGTTCTCGCCGTTGGTGCCGTCCCGCTCGACCAGGTACGGCACCGCGTCCAGCCGCAGCCCGTCGACGCCCAGGTCCAGCCAGAAGCGCATCACCCGCAGGATGGCGCGCACCACGGCCGGGTTGTCATAGTTCAGATCCGGCTGGTGGCTGAAGAACCGATGCCAGTAATACTGCTGCGAGGACTGGTCCCAGGCCCAGTTGCTGGTCTCGGTGTCCGTGAAGATGATCCGCGCCTCGCCGTAGCGTTCCGGGTCGTCCGACCACACGTACCAGTCGCGCTTCGGGTGGTCGCGCGCGCTGCGTGACTCGCTGAACCACGGATGCAGGTCGCTGGTGTGGTTGACCACCAGCTCGGTTATGACCCGCAGCCCGCGCTTGTGCGCCTCGCGGACGAAGGTCCGGAAGTCGCGCCGCGTGCCGTAGTCGGGATGCACGTTCGTGTAGTCGGCGATGTCGTAGCCGTCGTCGCGCATGGGGGACGGATAGAACGGCAACAGCCAGACGGCGGTCACGCCCAGGCTGGCGATGTAGTCGAGCCGTCGAGTGAGGCCCGCCAGGTCCCCGATGCCGTCGCCGGACGAGTCCTGGTAGGCCTTGATGTGCAGCTGGTAGATGATCGCGTCCTTGTACCAGTGCGGGTCATCGGCCAGGGTGCGGTGCTTCAGGGCCTCGTCGCGGCCCTGGGGCTGACTGCTCACGGCTAGAGCCTACCCGGCCCGACGCACCGTGAAGATGCGGAACGGCTCTCCGTGGGGGTCCAGGTCGACGGGCACGTCTGCGCCCCGCTCGCGGCGCACCTTGCCGCTCACCAGGTCGACCATCTCGTACGGTTCTTCCCAGCCGATTCCCACCGCCGGCAGGTCGGGGTGCAGGATCGCGCGCTCGGAGGCGGTGGGATCGCAGTTGACCGCCACGAAGACCGGCTCCGTCCAGCGATACGGGTACCCCGTCAGCGGGTCCAGCCGCCCGGTGGGCATCGCCTTGCGGTAAAAGAGCGTCCGCTCGCCACTGGCGTACTGGAAGCGCAGGTTGTCGCTCAGCTGGAGCGCCTGCCAATCGCGTCGCAGGCGGTTGAGCGCGCCGAGCAGCGGCTTGATGTTGCCCTCCGCCTCCCAATCGCGGGCGCGAATCTCGTACTTCTCGCTGTCTCGGTACTCCTCGCGGTCCTCGAGCCGGGCGTTCTCGCACAGCTCCCAGCCGGAGTAGATCCCATAGCTGCTGCCGAGCGTCGCGGCCAGCACGCTGCGGATCACGAAGGCCGGCCGGCCATGATCCAGGTGGTGCGGATTGATGTCCGGCGTGTTGGTGAACAGGTTCGGCCGGAAGTAGTCGCGCATCTGGGTCTGGGTGAGCTCGGTGAAGTACTCGCGCAGCTCGTCCCGCGTCTCGCGCCAGGTGAAGTAGGTATAGCTCTGGCTGAAGCCGATCTTGGCCAGCTGCTGCATCATCTTCGGCCGCGTGAAGGCCTCCGACAGGAAGATGACGTCAGGGTGCTCGCGCTGGACGTCGTCGATCAGCCAGCGCCAGAACGGGAGCGGCTTGGTGTGCGGGTTATCGACCCGGAAGATCCGGATCCCGCGCTCGACCCAGGTCAGGACGATGTCGCGCCAGGCGGTCCACAGCGCCGACCGCTGCTCCGGGTCGTCGTTGCCGAACTCGATCGGGTAGATGTCCTGGTACTTCTTCGGCGGGTTCTCCGCGTACTTGATCGTCCCGTCGGGCGCGTGCCGGAACCACTCGGGATGCTGACGGACCCATGGGTGGTCCGGCGAGGCCTGGATCGCCAAATCCAGCGCCAGCTCCATGCCCTGGCCCTCGACCGCCTCCCGGAACCGAAGGAGCCCGTCCAGGCCACCGAGCTCGGACGCCACCGCGTCGTGGCCTCCCTCGGCCGAGCCGATGGCGTACGGACTGCCCGGGTCGCCGGCCGTGGCCTTCAGCGTGTTGTTGGCCCCCTTGCGGTTGGTACGGCCAATGGGATGGATGGGCGGCAGGTAGACGACGTCGAAGCCAAGCCGTGCGATCTCGGGCAGGCGCCAGGTCGCGTCGTCGAAGGTGGTCGCCACCGCCCGCTTTGGATCCCGTCCCTGGGAGCGGGGGAACAGCTCGTACCAGGCACCGAAGCGAGCGCGCTCCCGGTCCACCATCAGCGGTAGCTCTGCCGTGCGCGTGGCCGCTGATCGATCAGGGTACCGGCGTACGGCCGCCAGCAGCTCCTCACCGGAGACGGCCGTGGCGCGGCCCGCATCGCTGCGGGCGCGGCGCATCACGGCCAGCGCCTCCTCGATCAGGGTCGCGTCGCCGGCGCCGGCGCGGCCGTGGCTGCGAGCGCGAAGCAGCACCTCCTCGAGCAGCACCCGCATCTCGGCCAGCTCGGTAGCCAGCTCCACCTGCGCTTCGACCTTCTTCAGCAGGGCGCCGCGCACGCTGCCGAAGCCATCGCGCCACGCCTCGATGGCGTAGCGATGCCGCGCATTGCGGTCGAGCCGGATGCTGCCGGACCAACGATCGTTCTCGACCAGCCGCATGGACGACTCCCGCCAGCTGCGTCGCGCGCCGCTGCCATGCTCCACCCGCAGGAGCAGCGCCGCGTCCAGCAGGTCGTGCCCGTCGGCGTAGATGTCCGCCGTGACCAGCAGGTCGTCGCCCACCACCCGCTTGACGGCGTGTCGCCCGCCGTCGAGCTCCGGCTCGATCCGCTCAATGACGATGCCGCGTCGCGTGCCGATGGCGTCAGGACCCGGTTCATCGGCAGGGGCGCGCCCCTGATCGGGTTTGGGCGCGGTGGCAGGCCGGGCTGCGCCGGGATCGGCGGGTGTGCTCTGCTGCGTACGAAGAGGGCGTGAGCGCGTCGTCGTCATCGGTCGCCCCGCAACCCTACCCGATCCATTCCGCTCCGGCGAGGTCCTGCGGGCCTGCCCTGCCCGGGTGCAACCGATGTGGGACGGGCGGGGTAGTCTCCGCACCGTGAATCCGGGGCGGCGTCATCTGCTGGGTTGCCTCCTGCTGGTGCTGGGGGTGACTGTCGCCTGCACGGCACCTGCCAACCCCTCGCCGTCGACCGCAGTGTCGCCCAGTGCGCCGGCGTCGCCCGCTGGGAGCCAGCCCGGATCGACCGTGCCGCCGCTCGACAGCGGGCCGGATCGGCTGCGGCTGGAGCTGGTGGCAGACGGCCTGCGCGATTCCATCGGGCTGACCTCGGCCGGGGATGGCAGCGGGCGCCTGTTCGTGAATGAGCGTGCCGGCGCCGTGCGCTTGATCAGCGCCGAGGGCAGGCTGCAGGCCCGCCCGTTCGTCGACCTGAGCGATCGGATCGCCGCCGGTGGCGAGCGGGGCCTGCTGGGCCTGGCCTTCCATCCGGATTTCGCCACCAATCGGCGCCTGTTCGTCCACTACAGCCGGGCCGGCGACGGGTCGACGGTGGTCAGCGAGCTGACGGCATCGGCTGACCTGCAGTCCGCCGATCCCGGCAGCGAGCGCGTGCTCATCACGGTGCCCGATCCGTTCGTCAATCACAACGGTGGACAGCTGGCCTTCGGACCAGACGGCTACCTGTATGTGGGGCTGGGTGACGGCGGCGGCGGCGGTGACCCGCTACAGAACGCGCAGAACGCCGAGGTCCTGCTGGGCAAGATCCTCCGTATCGACATCGATGCGCAGGATGCCGGGCACCCGTACGCCATTCCGCCCAGCAATCCGTTCGGGCCCGGTGGCGCCAAACCGGGCGGTGGACGGCCGGAGATCTGGGCGCTAGGCCTCCGCAACCCGTGGCGCTTCAGCTTCGACCCGGATGGCGGCGACCTGTACGTCGGCGACGTCGGCCAGGGCCAGTGGGAGGAGATCGACCGCCAGCCGGCCGACTCGGCCGGCGGCGAGAACTACGGCTGGAGCGTGATGGAGGGGCGCCACTGCTTCGGCGGCGAGTGCGACCAGACCGGTTACGTCAAGCCGATCGCCGAATACAGCCACGACCTGGGCTGCTCGGTCACCGGCGGCTATGTGTACCGCGGATCGGCGCAGCCGGAGCTGCAGGGCGTCTACGTCTTCGGCGACTACTGCTCCGGGATCGTGTTCAGCCTCCAGGTCGACGAGGGCACCATCGACCCCAAGAGCGTGCTCGACTCCGGGCTGGGCATCTCCGCCTTCGGTACCGATGAAGACGGCGAGATCTACCTGGTCGACATCGGCGGAGCGGTCTACCACGTGATGGTCGCCGGCTAGCCCGAACCGGCGGTGGCGCCGAGCGAGCGCAGGCTGACCCAACCCTCGGCCGCGATCACCACGTGATCGAGCAGCTCGATGTCCAGCAACCGGCCCGCCTCCGCCAGCTCGGCGGTGATGCGCAGGTCGTCCGCCGATGGGGTCGGGTCACCGGAGGGATGGTTGTGCACGACCACCACGGCCGCCGCCTGCCGGCGCACCGCGTCCCGGAAGACCTCCCCCACCCGGACCGATGAGCCCGCCAGGTTCCCGGCATATACCGTGCGGCGGGCGGTCACCACGTTCTTGGTGTTGAGCAGGAGGACCACCAGCTCCTCGCGCTCAAGGTGACCCATGGCCGGCAGCAGCCGCTCACCCACGTCCGCCGGCGACCGGATGCGCCAGCCCGGTTCCGCGGGCAGGGCGGCAAGCCGCCGGCCAAG
>DATEOS010000433.1:0-2622 GCA_035273815.1 Candidatus Limnocylindria bacterium | reverse complement strand
GCCGATGTGCCGGGCTTCGTCGGGCGCGATGACGAACTCGACAGTTTGGACAGTCTTCTCGGTGCGGCCGCCGACGAGCCCACCGCCGCGGTGATCGGCATCGTCTCCGGCACCGCTGGGGTGGGCAAGACAACGTTAGCGACCCACTGGGCTCATCAGCAGCGATCCCAGTTCCCGGACGGGCAGCTGTTTGTGAACCTGCGTGGCTATCATCCGGACCAGCCCATGGCGGCGAGCGACGCATTGACCGGCTTCCTGCTGGCGCTGGGCGTCCAATCGCGGGACATCCCGGTCGAGCCCGAGCATCGAAGCGCCCTGTTCCGGACCTTGGTGTCCGGCCGTCGAATGCTGATCCTGCTGGACAACGCGGCCACCGTCGAGCAGGTACGCCCACTGCTGCCCGGCACGCCGGACTGCACCATGATCGTCACCAGCCGGACCAGTCTGGCGGGCCTGGCGGCCCGCGAGGGAGCCAGACGGCTCGACCTCGGCCTGTTGCCGCACAGGCAGGCCGTCGCGTTGCTCTGCCGGCTGATCGGACCGCGGGCGTCGGCCGAGCCACACCACACGGCCGCGCTGGCGACGTTGTGCGCGCGGCTGCCGTTAGCGCTGCGCGTCGCGGCCGAACTGGCCGCTGCCAGACCGGTCGATACGGTTGCCGACCTGGTCGCCGAACTGTCCGACCGGCGTGAGCGGTTGGACCGGCTGGATCCGGGCGACGACCCCTACGCCGCCGTCAAAGCCGTCTTCTCCTGGTCGCTGCAGCACCTCACGCCCGCAGCTGCCCGTGTGTTCGCACTGCTCGGTCTGCACCCCGGCCCGGATACCGATCTGTTCGCCGCCACCGCGCTGGCCGGTGACGACTTGGCTGCGGTTGCCCGGGGGCTGGACGAGCTCACCCGAGCGCACTTGGTCCAGCGTGTCGGCGTTCGCCGGTACTCCATGCACGATCTGCTGCAGGCCTATGCCACCAGCCTGCTCACCGAGGACGAATCCGCGGCCGGCCGGATGCGGCTGATCATCTTCTATCTGGCGGCGGCCGCGGCGGCGATGGACGTGCTCTATCCCGGCGAGATCGAACGCCGGCCTCGGGTCAGCCTGCCCGCCACTCCGGTGCCGACGATGCCGGACAGCGAGGCGGCTCTGCACTGGCTGGATGAGGAACGCCCCAGTCTGGTCACCATGAGCGCCGAACTGGCCGGGAGGGGTCCCGCCGGATACGCCGTGACGCTGTCGTCCATCGTGCACCGATACTTCGCGTTCGGGCCCTACCCGGACGCCCTGACGGTGCACGAAAACGCCGTGCGCGCCGCACGACAAGCCGGCGATCTCCCTGGCCAAGGTCGAGCGGAGTTCTATCTCAGCAACGTCTACCGCTGCCTAGGACAGAGCACGGCCAGCATGCAGCACGCCGAGACCGCGATAGCGCTGCTTCGAGGCGCGGGTGACCGGCTGGAACAGGGCCGCGCCATGGTTCAAGTCGGCTGCATCGAAAAGGTCCAATGCCGCTATCAGGAGGCCGCCGATCACCATAGTCAGGCGCTGGCCGTTTTCCGTGCCGCCGACTACCCGGTGGGCATGGCAGGCGCACTGACCAACCTCGGCAACATCCTGCGCCGCATCGGCCGGCACAGGCAGGCCGTCTCCTTCCAGGAGTACGCGCTGATGTTGTTCCGACAGGTCGGCGACCCGGACGGCGAGGCCGCCGCGTTGCACAACTTGGGCGAGGCGCAACTCGCGCTTGGCCGATTCCAGCAGGCGCTCGACAATCAGCATCGGTCTCTCGCGCTGCAGGAACGGCACGGGAACCGGTACGCACGGTGTTCCACGTTTCACGCCATCGGCTCGATATACGCACGGCTCGGCGACCCGGTACGCGCCGTCGCGTACCACCGTAAAGCGTTGAGTCTGAGCCGACGTCTCGGACAACAAGGCAACCAAGCGTGCGCGCTCAACGGTCTGGGAGTCGCCGCCCGGGTCGCCGGGCGATGCGCTGAAGCCCTCACCCATCACCGAACCGCGCTCAACGTTGCCCGCCACGCCAATTCACGGGAGGAAGAAGCGCGGGCTCATGCCGGTCTCAGCGCCGCCTACCGATCCCTCGGCGACTGCGTCCGATCCCGGGAGCACGCCGACCTCGCAACGGCCATCACGAAGTATGTCGACCTGAATGCGTGGTAGGTGGGATGGCTTGGACCGGGCGAGCGCAGTCATGGGGCGACCAGGCCGGTGCGGTACGCGACGACGACGGCCTGGACCCGGTCGCGGAGGCCGAGCTTGGCCAGGATCCGGGCGACGTGTGTCTTCACGGTCGCCTCCGACAGGTGCAAGCGGCCGGCGAGCTCGGCGTTGCTCAGGCCGTGGGCCAGCAGGCTCAGCACCTCCAGCTCACGCGGGGTCAGGGTGGCCAGGTCGCGATGGATGGTCGGCGGGTCGGTGTCGCGCTGGGCGAACCGTTGCACCAGCCGGCGGGTGATCGCCGGCGCCAGCAGCGCGTCGCCGGAGCGGACCAGCCGGACGGCACCCACCAGCTGTTCCGGGGTGACGTCCTTGAGCAGGAAGCCGCTGGCACCGGCGGTCAGCGCCGCGTACACGTAATGGTCGAGGTCGAAGGTTGTCAGC
>DATEOS010000432.1:0-2237 GCA_035273815.1 Candidatus Limnocylindria bacterium | reverse complement strand
CGACGTCGGCCCACTTCGGCGCCATCGGCACGAACCAGCTGTTCTTGGCCGCCTCGGCGCTGGCCGCGTTGCCCTCCACGGCCGCCGCCTTGTCCAGCAGGTTGGTGGCGTTGGGCAGGGCACCCTTGGCGATCAGCGCCTCCTGCGACTTCGTGTCGGTGAAGGTCTTGATCCACAACGCGGCCAGGTCCTTGTTCTGGCTCTTGCCGACCACGGCGAGGTCCGAGCCGCCGAGGAACGACGGGATCTCCGGCATCGCCACCGCGGCGACCTTGCCGGCCACCTTGGTCTTGACCTTCTCCGAGTCCGGGTCGTTGGGGTCCTTCGGCTGCTCCTGGACCGCGCCCAGCTCCCACGACGAGCCGTACATCATGCCGGTCTGGCCCTGCGCGAAGATCGGGTCCTGGTCCACCTCGTTCTTGGTCTTGTCACCGACCGAGTAGTTCTTGACCAGGTCGGCCCACTTGGTCAGGCCCTCCTGCGCGGCCGGCTCGGACAGCGTGCCGACCCACTTGTCGCCCTCTTTCTTGGCGATCGTGCCGCCGGAGCCGTGCACCCAGGCCAGACCGGCGTACTGGTACTTGCCCGGCATGTAGTAGGCGGAGAACTTGCTCCCGGTGTTCTTGGCCTTCAGCGCCTTGGCGGCGGCGATCACGTCCTCATAGGTCTTGGGCGCCTGCAGACCGGCCTTGGCGAACAGGTCGGTGTTGTAGATCAGCACCCGGGCACCGGCGTAGTAGGGCACGCAGTAGGTCTTGCCCTCGTACTGGCACGGTGCGGACAGGCCCTCCAGCCAGTTGGCCGAGTTGTCGTACTGCGCCTTGTCGAGCTCGGTGAAGGCGCCGTTGAAGACGTACTTGGGCATCTCGGTGTTGCCCAGCTCCATCACGTCCGGCACGTCCGAGCCGGCCAGCGTCGCGTCCACCTTGGCCAGGTGGTCGCCCCACTGCTGGTAGTCGACCTGTACCTGCGCGCCGGTCGCCTGGGTGAACCGGGCGTTGGCGTCGTCCACGACGTTCTTCCAGCCGGACTGGGCGTCGACCATGAGCCAGACCTTGAGGGTCTTGCCCTTGCCGTCGACCGACGCGTTGGCGTCCGGGGTGCCGCTGTTGCTGTCCGTGCCGCACGCGGCGGCCAGCAGCGTCGCGGTGAGTGCCGCGGCGAGCGCGATCTTGCGCTTCACGCTTCCTCCTGAAGGGGTGTCTTTACCTGGCGGAATATGGGTTTGGTGCGGTGATCGGGTGAGTCATGGCGGAGGGGTCCCGTCGGCGGCTTTATGACCGCTGACGGCCTGGGCGGTGCGCTGGAACGCGGCATGCGAACGTTCGTGGGTCCGCTGCGCGACGGCGACATAGAGCAGATCGAGGACGACCAGTTGCGGGTGCCGGGCGCTCAGTGCGTCCGGCCGGAAGGTGGTCGCCTGGGTGGCGGTGACCAGGACGATGTCGGCGAGCTCGGCCAGCGGCGAGCGGGGGAAGCTGGTCAGCGCGATGGTGGTGGCGCCCCGGCTGCTCGCCTCGGCGAGCAGCTCGATCGTCTCGCCGGTCTCGCCACTGTGCGAGACGCCCAGCGCGACGTCGCCGGTCCGGGACAGCGCGGCGCTGGCCAGGCCGTTGTGCACGTCGTTCCAGGCCCACACCGGTACGCCGATGCGGTGCAGGCTGAACTGCATCTCCTCGCCGACCAGGGCGCTGCCGCTGGCGCCGAAGATGTTCACCCGTGGCGCCGCGGCGATGGCCACCGCCGCGCGCTCCACCTCGGCCAGGTCCAGCAGCGCGGCGGTGTCGTGCATGGCCCGGGTGTCGGCGGCCATAATCTGACCGAGCACCCGCTCCAGCGGATCGCCGGGCTGGATCTCCCGGCCGATGTCGACGGTCCAGCCGGCCGAGCGGGCCCGGCCGGTCTCGGCGGCGATGCCCAGCCGCAGGTCGGCGTAGCCGTCGAAGCCGAGCGCCCGGCAGAAGCGCGTCACGGTGGCCGGCGAGGTGCCGCTGCGCTCGGCCAGCTCCACGATGGTCGCCCGGGAGGCCGAGGCCGGATCGGTGAGGACCTGCTCGGCCACGCGCTGCAGCGCGCCGGTGAACTCGGGCAGCAGCGTACGCACCCGGACCAGCACACCGTCGGAGTTCATCGACTGCTGCGGAGCCTGCTCGCGCACCGACGAGGCGACGACCGCGGTCGTTGCGGTGCCGTCTGCGTCAGGCTGCGCCATGGTGCTCCGTTCGGAAAGGAGTGTT
>DATEOS010000431.1:0-2562 GCA_035273815.1 Candidatus Limnocylindria bacterium | reverse complement strand
GCGAGCGCCGGCACGGTGCCCAACCCGAACGCCACCATCGCCAATGCCCCGGCGAGCGGGTGACCCAGGGCCACCGGAAGCGCCAAGGCGGCGTAGACCAGGCCGCACGGGAGCAGGCCCGTGGTCATGCCGAACAGGTACCGCCAGCCCAGACCTTCACGATTGGCGAGGGCGATCCCGGCCCGGCCGATACCCGGGAGTCGTATCCGCGGCTCGGGCACCAGCCCGGCGATCGCCAGCGCGAACCAGCATAGCAGCACTGTCGCGACAGCCGCCGGAATCCAAGCCGGTCCCGGTATCACCTTTCCAACGGCCCCTGCTATCGCCCCGAGCAACGCATATGTCGACAGGCGGCCAAGATGCCACGCCGCAGCTCCGCTCGGACGCGAGCCGGCGGTGGCCGCGAAGCCGCCGCACATGGCAACGCAGTGCATGGAGCCCGCGAGCCCCGAAACGAACGCCGCCAGGAAGGCGCCCATCAGGGGTCCTTTCGTCTTTCTTCACGAAAGCTGATACTTAGCTTCATTGTAGCCCCCTACGTTTCCGCTCCTACGTCGAAGTCAGAATGTAGTGTGCCGCGGCCCCTTGGCCGCCCCGGTTCCCGGCGCCTGCCGCGCGCTCGGGACGCCTCAGCGCTTCCATCCTGTCCTGCGAGCCGATCGTGACCACAGCCGACCCACGAACCGCCAGCGTGGCGGAGATCCCCCTCACGACGGCCATCGGGGGTGCAGCCGAGTACGACGAACAGATCACCCGACTCTTCCTCGGCGCCGCCATCGTGTTCGGCGTCGTGGGCATGCTGGTCGGCGTGATCATCGCGCTCCAGATCGCGTACTGGCCGGCCAACCTGGGCCTCCAGTGGACGACCTTCGGACGCCTCAGGCCGCTGCACACCAACGCCGTCATCTTCGCCTTCGGCGGCAACGTCGTCTTCACCGCGATCTACTACTCCATGCAGCGGCTGCTCAAGACGCGCATGTGGAGCGATGCCCTGAGCCGGTTCCACTTCTGGGGCTGGCAGGCCATCATCGTCGCCGCCGCGGTGTCCCTGCCGCTGGGCCTCACGCAGGGCAAGGAATACGCGGAGCTGATCTGGCCCGTCGACATCGCCATCGCGGTGGTGTGGGTGGCGTTCGCGGTCAACTTCTTCATGACGATCCTCAATCGCCGCGTGCAGCACATGTACGTGGCGATCTGGTTCTACATGTCGTTCGTGATCGTGATCCCGGTGCTGCACATCGTGAACAGCATCGCGATGCCCGCCACGCTCGGCCGCAGCTACCCGATCTACGCCGGCCTCACCGACGGCCTGGTGCAGTGGTGGTACGGCCACAACGCCGTCGGCTTCTTCCTGACGACGCCGTTCCTGGGGCTCATGTACTACTTCCTGCCCCGCGCCGCCGAGCGGCCGGTGTACAGCTACCGGCTCTCGATCATCCACTTCTGGGCGCTGATCTTCCTTTATATATGGGCCGGCCCGCACCACCTGCTCTACTCCGCCCTGCCCGAGTGGGCGCAGACGCTCGGCATGGTGTTCAGCATCGTGCTGCTCGCGCCGTCGTGGGGCGGCATGCTGAACGGGCTGCTCACCATGAAGGGCGCCTGGCACCGCGTCCGCACCGACCCCGTGCTCAAGTTCTTCGTCGTGGCCGTGAGCTTCTACGGCATGGCCACGTTCGAGGGGCCGATGATGTCGATCCGCTCGGTGAACCTGCTGTCGCACTACACCAACTGGACCATCGGGCACGTGCACTCGGGCGCGCTGGGCTGGGTGGGCATGGTGAGCTTCGCCATGATCTACTGGCTGGTGCCGCGGCTCTACGGCCGCGACTGGGCCAAGCCCTCGTGGGCCACCACCCACTTCTGGCTCGGCACCATCGGCATCGTGCTCTACACCGTGTCGATGTGGGCCGCGGGCCTGACCGAGGGCCTGCAGTGGCGCGCCATCGACGCCGAGGGCCAGCTCACCTATCCGAGCTTCGTGAGCATCGTGCAGCAGATGCAGGTGTTCTACTGGCTGCGCCTCGTGGGCGGCACGCTGTTCCTCGTGGGCATCGTCATGCTGCTGATCAACTACATCGCCACCGTGCGGGGCGCTGCCCCCGCTCCGTCCGCGCGCCGCGTCGCGGCGGCGGCCTGAGGAGCGCCGACCATGTCCGACGACAACAACGCCCCGTACCACTGGCACCGGAAGATCGAGGCGAACCTCGGCCTGATGGCGGTGCTCACCACCATCGTCATCCTCATCGGCGCGCTGGTCGAGATCGTGCCGATGTTCACCGTGACCGCCGGCCCGCAGATGCTCGCGGGCGTGACGCCCTACACGCCGCTCGAGCAGGCCGGCCGCGACATCTACGTGCGCGAGGGCTGCTATACCTGCCACTCGCAGATGGTGCGCCCGACCCGCGCCGAGCAGCTGCGGTACGGTGACTGGTCGCGCGCCGGCGAGTACGAGTACGAGCATCCGTTCCAGCTCGGCTCGCGCCGTCTCGGTCCCGACCTGCACCGCGTGGGCGGCAAGTACCCGGATGCATGGCACTACGAGCACATGCGGAACCCGCG
>DATEOS010000430.1:0-9122 GCA_035273815.1 Candidatus Limnocylindria bacterium | reverse complement strand
CGGCGCGTGGTGATGTAGAGGGCGAAGCCGAAGATGGCCGCGAAGGTGCTGAAGAATCCGAACAGGGCCGGATGGGCGAAGAGCGACTTGATCACCAGGCCCTCGCCCCGGAAGCGGCGGTATTCGTTCAGCCCGAATGCCGTCTGGAAGTCAGCACGGAAGAACATCTCGGCCAGGCCGAGTGCCACTACCACCATGCCCAGCACGACCGTCACCCGCGTGGCCGCCGCAATCGACCAATCCTCGAAACGAGACCAGAGCACCACATAGAAAAAGACGAGGGCCTTGACCGCCAGGGCCAGGGCCGGCAGCCAGACCACTGCCGGCACGTCGGCGACCATGCTCGAAACGATGCCCAGCCCGATCGCTGTGCCGATGAGCAGGTCACGTGGCCACCAGACCCAGGTCCGCCACAGCCGCCAGGAACGCATCAGCGCGACCGGCAGGATCAGGGCGACCGACAGCTCGTCGATCTGCTTGATGTTGGGGATCTGGAAGCCAATGGAATCGTAGAACGCGACGTAGATCGCCAGCGTGTACAGCGCCTCCATGGGCCACCGCGTGTAGGCGACCAGCAGGATGATCGCCCCGCTGAGCGGCACCAGGAAGCGGAGCATGCCCGACAGCTCGCCCAGCGAGACGGCCCACGGGACAAACAGCAGCAGGGCGGCCAGCAGGACGAAGCGGACGGCGAAGCCGCGTGTGGTCTCCTCCGAAAGCAGGGCGAGCGCGTTCGAGCGCGCAGAGACGTGGGCCTGCTGCGCTGTCCGAGTGTCCTGGCCAGCGCTCATTGGCGGGTCGTCACGCCTCCGTCTTCATCCCGTACCGGCGGCCCCTTCTCACATAATCACCGAAGCGGAGGTATTTCCAGTAGACGCCACGGAAGACCCGGACCGTGCGCATCAAGGCCTTGCTCCAAAGCGGCACGCGCCCTGTCCCCCACTCCTTGGGGAAGCGGTAGCCCCACTCCGCCATGTACGGACCGAACACCCATGTGGCACGGCGGACGGCGCCGGGCGTGTAGTAGCTGACGAAGTCGCGCTCGCGACCAGGCGTGGTGTTCTTGGCCGGCAGCGGACGAATGGGCTCCACGCCGATTCGTCGCAGCGCCTCGGTGAAGTCGTCTGCCAGCGACTCGAAGTGGATGACGAAGTCCATGTCCCGATGATCCAGGCTCGTCCACGTGTCATACGGCAGGAGGTACCAGCGCCGGAGGAATGCCTCGAAGCTGGCGCCGGTGCGCTGCATCCACGCGAAGATGCGGCGCTCGATCCGGCTCGCCATCGAGTTGCGCAGGCCAACGTGGTGGGGATCGCTGAAGTGCCCGCGCGCGTCCGACTTCAGGTGCACGTAGCGGGTCACGGCCACGTCGAGCGGGTTGCGAATGCCGGAGAACACGAAGTACGTCTTCTCGTCATCAGTCGCCTGGCGGAGGAAGTCGCGGTAGGTCGCGTGCTTGCGGAGGATCAACTCTCCGGCGTAGTTCTCGCGCAGTTCGGTCGCGATCGCGGACGAGCCGGTGCGTGGCACCTCGACGAAGACGTAACGGTGCAGGTGGCTGATGACCATGTCGTGGCAGATTAGCAGCGGCGGCTGTCAGGCATCCTCCACGGTCACAGGCGGGGCGACCGGGTCGGTCTCCAGCTCGTCCTCGACTGGCTGGCCCGAGCCAAAGCGGGCACGCAGCCGACCGGCCCCGGGAACGGCCTGTGTCGCGACGTCCAGCACCTCGACGAGCAGTTTCCGATCCACCAGCCAGAGCGTGCCGGTCACCGTCAGGCCCGCCGCGCCGATCTCGAGCAGCAGCAGTGGCAGCGGGCTCAGCCTATCCCCGAGAGCGAACCTCATGGTCAACAGCACAACGGTCATCGCCGTCGTCGCGATGGCCGGGCCGCGCAGCTGGCGCAGGTACGCCCCAATGGGGACGTGCCCGTAGCGAGACTGCCAATACAGGTTGAGCGGCATCAGCAGGTAGCCGCGGAGGACGAAGGCGCCGGCGACGGCCAGGATGCCGAAGCGCACCGCAATCACGAAGCCGATGACGTTGGTGACGGTCGTGATCAGGCGGAATCGGAAGACGACGTCCGGTCGCCCGGCGGCGTTCAGCAGCGCGTTGCTGAAGGCCTGGACGCTCAGGACCGGACCGATCAGGAACAGGATCGCCGCCACCTGCCCGGCAAACGCCCACCGCGCGCCGAACAGGACCACGGTCAGTTCGGTGGCCATCAGCGAGAGCCCGATGTAGCCGGGCAGGATGATGACCGCGGCGGCCCGCGTGACGCGAAAGTAGCCGCGGCGCATCCGCTCGTGATCGTCCTGCAGTCGCGAGAAGGCCGGGAAGGTGACCTTGCGCGACACCTGGATGAGGGCCGTCTGGCTGACCTCCAGGATGCGGTAGCCGACGGCGTAGTAGCCCAGGTCCCGAGTGCCCCGCACCACGCCAATCAACAGGTTGTCCGTGTTGCGGCTGATGTAGTTCAGGACATCCGAGCCCATGATGTTGATGCCGAACGAGAACAGCTCACGGAACTCCTGCCGCGAGGCGTGCAGCCTTGGCCGCCACGGGCTGACCGTCAGGAGCGTGAGGACGGACAGGATCGACGTCGCCACCAGCTGGCCGACCAGCGCCCAGGCACCGAATCCGTTCACGGCCATCACGATCCCGACCACGCCACCTCCGGCAGCAGCCACGATCGATCGCAGCGCCAGGCTCCGGAAGGCGAGCTCCCTGCGCAGCAGCGCGATCTGGATGCTGTTCATGGCGGAGAGGACGAAGGTCAGGGACAGGACCTGCAGAATCGGCGCAAGCTCCGGCTCCTTGAGCAGGCCCGCGATCGGGCCAGCCAAGATCAGCCCCAGGACCGTCAGCAACAGCCCGGTGGCCAGCGCCACCCAGAAGGCCGTGTCGACGTGGCTGCGCGTGACGTCCTTGCGCTGGATCAGCGCGTCGCCCAGCCCCTGGTCCACCACGAGCTGCGCGAAGGCCACGAACACGGTCGCCAGCGCCACGATCCCAAAGTCCTCGGGCGTCAGGAGGCGGGCAAGGATCAGGAACACGACCAGGTTCAGCAGCTGCCGGCCCCAGATGTCGAGCATCGTCCAGGTCAGCCCGCGGGCGACGCGCTTCTGCAGGCCGCCACGTTGTGAGCCGTGCGCCGCCGGCTGCCAATCGGTCGCCATCGGCCGACGATGCTACGCGTCATGGCAGGCTCTCGCTTGCATGGGCGCCTGCCGGTCGGGGACGATATGGTTGCCTGCGTCTCGCAGGCGAACCCTTCGGAGAAGCTGTTGACCGGCTACCCACGCCCCGATTTCTTCATCGCCGGCTCATTCAAGTGCGGCACCACCGCCCTGTACGAGTACCTGCGCCCGCATCCGGGGATCTTCATGCCGTTCCACAAGGAGCCGCTCTACTTCGGCGACGATCTGACGCGCCGCTACGGGCGCATGAGCGAGGAGCAATACCTCGCGCTCTTCCGCGAGGCGCGTGCCGGCCAGCGCGTCGGCGAGGCAAGCAGCTGGTACCTCTACTCCACGTCCGCCGCCCGTGAGATCGCCGCGTTCGCGCCCGAGGCGCGGATCATCGTCATGCTCCGCAACCCCGTCGACGTCATGTACGCCGAGCACTCACAGCTCATCTTCAACGTCGAGGAGGACATCACCGACTTCGGCGAGGCGCTGAAAGCCGAGCCGGAGCGCCGGCGGGGAGAGCGGATGCCGCCGGGTCCCTTGCGGCCGGAGACGCTCTACTACCGGCACAGCGTCCACTTCGCCGAGCAGCTCCGGCGCTACCACGACGTCTTCGGCAAACAGCGGGTCCACGTCATCGTCTTCGAGGACTTCCGCGACCGGACGGCGGAAACCTATCGGGCAGTGCTGGAGTTCCTGGGTGTGGACCCGGACTTCGCGCCCGCCTTCTCCGTCCGCAACGCGAACAAGCGCGTCCGCTTCGCCGGACTGCAGCGCCTCATCTACCAGCCGCCCGGCCCGCTGATTCATGTCGTGCCCTGGCTGCGGCGATTCCCGCTCGTCCACCGGTTGCGGGGTGCGGCACTGGCGCTGAACAGCAGCGAGGCGCGCCGCCAACCCATGGATCCGATGCTCCGGCAGCGGCTGCTCAACGAGATGGCGCCGGAGATTCGCGAGCTGGGCGAGCTGGTCGGCCGTGACCTGTCCGGATGGCTGGAAACGCCCGTCCCCCGCGCGGCATAGGCTGCGTGTAGGGTTCACCGACCACGGATCGAGAGGAGAGCTGCGTGCAGATTGCGATCGTCGGGCTCGGCTACGTCGGGGCGGTCACCACCGCCTGCCTGGCGGAGATGGGCCGGTCCGTCATCGGTGTGGACCAGGACGCGGTCAAGGCCGATGCGATCGCCGGCGGCCAATCGCCGATCTCCGAGCCCGGCCTGGACGAGGCGCTCGCGGCCGGCGTGGCCGCGGGGCGAATCCGGGTCGCCCCCATCCGGGAGGCGGTCGCGGCCGCCGACGTGATCATGATCGCGGTTGGCACGCCATCGGCGCCGTCGGGCGCGCTTGACCTCACCGCCGTCCTGCGCGTGGCGGAGGAGATCGGCGCCGCCCTGCCGGGCGACGGACGATTTCGCACCGTGGTGGTGCGCAGCACGGTGCTGCCGGGAACGACCCAGGACCTCGTCCAGCCTGCCCTGGAGCGCGGCTCCGGCATGCGCGCGGGGGCCGATTTCGGCCTCGCCATGAACCCCGAGTTCCTGCGCGAGGGAAGCAGCATCCGCGACTTCTACGAGGCCTCGCGCACCATCGTCGGCGCTGACGACGATCGCTCCGCCGAGCAGGTGACGGCCGCGTACGAAGGGCTGGACGCCCCCATCGAGGTGGTGCCGATCCGAGCGGCCGAGATGGTGAAGTACACCGACAACGCCTTCCACGCCACCAAGATCGCGTTCGCCAACGAGATCGCTTCGTTCGCCCGCGCCAATGGCGTCGACGGGCGGGAGGTGATGCGCCTGATGATGGCCGATGACCGCCTGAACATCTCGACCACCTATCTGCGGCCCGGCTACGCCTTCGGCGGCTCGTGCCTGCCCAAGGACCTGCGCGCCATCACCGATCGCGCCCGCAAGTCCGACGTGGAGCTGCCGCTGCTCGACGCGGCGCTGGCGAGCAATACGGCGCACTTCGAGCGCGGCGTGCGCCTGGTTGAGGAGGCCGGCGGGCGGCGCGTGGCGCTGCTGGGCCTCTCCTTCAAGTCGGCGACCGATGACCTCCGGGAGTCGCCGGCGGTCTCTTTGGCCGAGCGCCTCATCGGCAAGGGCTACCGGCTGGCGATCTACGACCCGGACGTCGATCCGGCCCTGCTGCGCGGCGCCAATCGCGCCTTCATCGAGGAGCACCTGCCGCACTTGATGGAGCTCCTGCGCGGCTCGCTGGACGAGGCGCTGGCCGAGGCGGACACGGTCATCGTCACCAAGCGCTGGCCGGGCCTCCAGGACCTGGCAGAGCGGCTGCTGCCTGGGCAGCGGGTGGTCGACCTCGTCGGCGGCGGCGGCGAGCTGGAGGCGCTTGGCTCGGAGCGGTATGCCGGCATCGGCTGGTAACGCGAGCAGGCGCGCCGGCAAGGCCGGCCGAGCCCTCATCTGGGTCGAGGACCTGCCGGTGCCCTTCGACCGCCGCGTCTGGAACGAGGCGACGACGCTGCGGGCTGCCGGCTGGCAGGTCTCCGTGGTGTGTCCCAAGGGCGAGGGCGCGCGACGCTGGCACGAGCGGATCGACGGGATCGAGATCTACCGCTACCCGCTGCCCACCACGGCCGCCGGCCTCATGGCGCACCTGGCCGAGTATGCGGTCGCCATGCCGGCCAGCCTGATCCTGTCGCTGCTGGCCTGGCGCGGCCGGCGCCTGGACGTGGTCCATGCCTGCAATCCGCCGGACTTCTACTTCCCGATCGGCCGCCTGTTCCGCGCGCTCGGCTCCGCCTTCATCTTCGACCAGCACGACCTGGGGCCTGAGGTGTACGTGGCGCAGGGCGGCCGCCGAGGCGGCCTGGTGCATCGGTTCCTCCGCTGGTGCGAGCGCATGACCTACCGCAGCGCCGATGCGGTGATCGCCACCAACCAGTCGTACCGTCGCGTCGCGATCGAGCGCGGCGGGGTGCCGCCCGAGCACGTCCACATCGTGCGCAGCTCGCCGGACCCGAAGCGGATCTTCCCGATCGAGCCGGACCCATCGGTCAAGGAGGGCCGGCGGTACCTGGTCAGCTACCTGGGCACCATGGGGCCGCAGGACGGCGTCGACCTGTTCGTGGAGGCGGCCGGGACGGTGTCGGCAGCGCTTCCCGGCGAGGTGCGTTACGTGGTCATGGGCGGCGGCAACCAGCTCGACGCCCTGCGCCAGCTTGCCCTTGAGCGTGGCCTGGACGGCGACGTGGAGTTCACCGGCCGCATCCCCGACGAACAGGTGCGCCGCGTGCTGGCCAGCACCGACGTGGCTGTCAGCCCCGACCCGCGCAACGGCTTCAATGAGCTCTGCACCATGAACAAGACGCTGGAGTACATGGCCATGGGCGTGCCGGTGGCGGCGTTCGACCTGGAGGAGACGCGCTTCTCGGCCGGGGAGGCGGCTCGCTATGCCCGGCCCAACGATGCGGCCGAGCTGGGCAAGACGATCCTCGATCTGCTCGCCGACGACGGGACGCGCGCGGAGATGGGTCGGATCGGACGGGAGCGGATCGCCGGTCCACTCAGCTGGAAGGTATCGGCCGCGGAGCTGCTGGGAGCCTATGCCGATGCCATCGCGCGGCGTCGGTCCAGCCACGCAGCCGACGCGGCCACCTCCGACTGAGCGGGCGCATACTCGCGCCATGGCGGATGTTCGCGGACCGATCGAGGTGATCGTCGAGATCCCATCGGGCAGCCGCAACAAGTACGAGTTCGACCACGTGCGTAATCGGTTCGTGCTCGACCGGGTCCTGTACAGCAGCGTCGTCTATCCGTGCGACTACGGCTTCATCGAGGGCAGCCTGGCCGATGACGGCGACGCGCTGGACGTGCTGGTCGTGATCAGCGAACGCACCTTCCCGGGCTGCGTTGTGCGGGCCCGGCCCATCGGCGTGCTGGACATGAGCGACGACAAGGGCCACGACTACAAGGTGCTGGCGGTGGCCCACGACGACCCGCGCTGGGACGGGACCGATGCGCTGGAGCAGATCTCGCCGCACCTGCTGCGCGAGATCGAGAACTTCTTCGATACCTACAAGGCGCTGGAGGGACGGCGGACCCACGTGAGCGGCTGGCTTGGCTTGCAGGACGCGTGGCGCATCATCGACGCCGCCAACGAGGCCGGGCGCCGGGGTACCGACTCGGAGGGCGAGCCAGCCAACCCCGGCACCTGGCGCTGAGGTCGCGCAGGACCCGCTAGAAGGCCTCCAGGTAGCGCTCGACCTCCCAGGCGGTCACCTGCATCCGGTACTCGTCCCATTCCTCGGTCTTGGCCTCGACGAAGCGCTCGAAGACGTGCTCGCCCAGCGCTTCGGCGATGACGCGATCCGCCGACAGCTCGTCCAGCGCCTCGCGCAGGGTGCCGGGCAGCTGCTTGATCTTGCGGCTGGCCAGCTTGGCGGCGTCGAAGTGGTAGAGGTTCTCCTCCACCGGCTCAGGCGGCGTCAGGCCGCGCTCGATGCCGTCCAGGCCTGAGGCCAGCATGCAGGCGAAGGCGAGGTAGGGGTTGGTGGACGGGTCGGGGCAGCGCAGCTCGACGCGGGTCGAGTTCAGCTGGCCCTTGCTGATCTGCGGGATGCGGATCAGCGCCGAGCGGTTGATACGCGCCCAGCCGATGTACACCGGCGCCTCGTAGCCGGGCACCAGCCGCTTGTAGCTGTTCACCAGCGGCGCCAGCACGCCAATCATGCCGCGCGCATGCTCCAGGATGCCGGCGATGTAGCTGCGGGCCGTGTCGGACAGCCCGTAGTCGTCCTTGGGATCGGCGAACGCGTTCCGCTCCTTCTTGATATCCCACAGGCTCTGGTGGGTGTGCATGCCCGATCCGTTGATGCCGAAGAACGGCTTGGGCATGAAGGTGGCGTACAGCCCCTGCCGCGCGGCGACCGCCTTGAGGGTGGTTTTGAAGGTCACCGCGTTGTCAGCGGTGCGCAGCGCATCGGCGTATTCGAAGTCGATCTCGTGCTGGCCCGTGGCGACCTCGTGGTGGGCGGTCTCGACCTTGATCCCGAACGCCTCCAGGTCGTTCATCATCTCCTTACGGACCTCGGTGCCCAGGTCCTCGGAGAGGTCGAAGTAGCCGGCCGCGTCGTGCGGAAGCGTCTCGACGTCGGTCTCGCTGCGGCGCAGCAGGAAGAACTCCAGCTCCGGCCCCGTGTTCAGCACGAAGCCGAGCTTCTTTGCTTTCTCCAGCTGGCGGCGCAGCACCCAGCGCGGGTCGCCGGGAAACGGCTCGCCATTCGGCGTGAACACGTCGCAGATGACGCGGGCGGCGCCGGTCGCCCGCTCGGTGCCATCGGTCTCGAAGCCCGGCTCCCAGGGGATGGGCGAGAAGGTGGCCAGGTCCGGAACCAGGAACATGTCCGACTCGGCGATCCGGGCGAAGCCCTCGATGCTGCTGCCGTCGAACCACTTCCCGTGCTCGACCGCCTCTTCCAGCTGGTGCATCGGGACCTGGACCGATTTGACCTGGCCGACGATGTCGGTGAACTGCAGGCTGACGAAGCGCAGGTTGCGCTCCTCGGCCAGCTTGAGCGCGGCGGTCAGCTCCTTGGACGGCATGGGGTGAGGGCTCCTTCGAAACGGTGATGAGGGATGCCCGCAAGGCTAGTCGCGGATCCTCTGGCCTCGGCCGGTCGCTTCGATCCGGCTGGTCGCGATTCCTTGTGCACTGTGCACAAGGAATCATCCGTCCGCCAGTTGCACCGTCCCGTCGGCGGCGATGCGGAACCGATCCCTGCGCTCGGCACGGATGACGGTGACCAGCAGCGCGTCCCCACGCTCCGCCACTCGCACCTGCGGCACTCGGGCGTCGCCCGCGGTCGACGGCGCCAGGACGGTCACGTACCACACCTCGTGGCCGGCCTGAGCGACACTCAGCGCAGGGGCCGGCGTGCGAACTCGATGGCCGTTCGTCACCCATCCCAGTGG
>DATEOS010000429.1:0-15265 GCA_035273815.1 Candidatus Limnocylindria bacterium | reverse complement strand
AATGGCGTGAGTGAGCAGATCGCGGCGGACGCCGAGGCGGCGCGCGCCGATGGCGACACCGAGTGGGCGGACACGCTCGAGGCGCTGGCTCCCACGGTCGTCCCGTCGCCGGACCAGATCGACAACACGTACGTCGACAAGCAGCTCACCGAGGAAGAGGAGGCGCAGTGGAACGACCTCTTCGAAGTGGTGGTTGGCGCCTGACCGTTTCCGCTGAGCCGCTGACGCAGCCGGGCGGGTAGTCGAGGATGGGCGGATCTGGCCGCGGCCTGGTCGCCGGTCTGCTGCTCCTGCCCGGCGCCCTGTGGCTGGTGATCTTCTTCGCCATCCCCATGGTCATCATGCTGCGCGTGTCGCTGGAGACCGGGACCTTCGATACCGGCTACCAGCTGACCTGGAATTTCGGGATCTATCCGGAGGTGATCGGCCAGTACTGGGAGCTGTACCTGCGCTCCGGGATCTACGCCCTGCTGACGACCCTGATCACGCTGGCCGTCGGCTATCCGGTGGCCTACACCATCGCCTTCCGCGGCGGCCGGCTGAAGAATGCCCTGCTGCTCATCGTGGTCCTGCCGTTCTTCGTCAGCTTCGTGATCCGGACCCTGAACTGGCGAATGATCCTGTCCGACAACGGGATGGTGTTCGGGACGCTCAAGGACATCGGGCTGCTGCCGCCTGACTTCCACTTCCTGGCCACCCCGGCCTCGGTGATCTTCGGCCTGACCTACAACTTCCTGCCGTTCATGATCCTGCCGCTCTACGTGGCGATCGAAAAGATCGACCGACGGCTGATCGAAGCGGCCACCGACCTGTACGCCAGCCGCGCCCAGGCCTTCTGGCGGGTGACATTCGTGCTGTCGCTGCCCGGCGTGGTGGCCGGGTCGCTGCTCGTCTTCATCCCCGCGGTGGGCGACTTCATCAACGCCGAGGTGATCGGAGCCGGCAACCCGGAGGTGTTCATGGTCGGCAACATCATCCAGCGCAAGTTCCTTGACAGCCTGGACTACCCCGCCGCCGCGGCCCTGGGCTTCGTGCTGGTGGGCGTGACCATGGCGCTCGTCACCGTCTATACGCGCCTGGTCGGTAGCGATCGGCTGACGACGTGAGCCGGCCATGACCGCGGCCACCGCGCCCGCCCCGACCGGCGGCGCCAGCTCGCATCGGCCATCGCTACGTTCCCGCCTTGGCAGCCTGATCCTGCCCGTCTTCACGGGCCTCCTGCTGCTGTTCCTGTTCCTGCCGATCGGCGTGATGATCGTCTTCAGCTTCAACGACCCCGCCGGGCGGCAGAACATCACCTGGCAGGGCTTCACGCTGCGCAACTACGTGGATCTGTGGGGCCGCTCCCAGGTCACCGATCCCATGCTGGTCAGCATCGCGATCGCCACGGTGTCGACGATCGTGGCCACCATCTTCGGCACCATGATCGGGCTGGCGTTGACGCGCTACCAGTTCCGCGGCCGATCGGCCATGAATCTGCTGATCTTTATCCCCATGACCGCGCCGGAGATCATCCTGGGCGCGGCGCTGCTGACGCTGTGGGTCAGCCTGGGCGTGGAGCGCGGCTTCTTCACCATCCTGGCGGCGCACATCATGTTCAACATCAGCTTCGTGGTCGTCACCATCCGGGCCCGATTGGCCGGCATGACCCGATCCCTGGAAGAAGCCGGCATGGACCTGTACGCCGACGGCCGGACGACGTTCTGGAAGGTCACCTTTCCGATCATCTTCCCGGGCATCCTGTCCGCCGCCCTGCTGGCCTTCGCCCTCTCGATCGACGACTATGTGATCACGCTCTTCTCCGCCGGGCATACCCAGACCTTCCCTCTGTGGGTCTTCGGCGTCAGCCGGCTGGGAATCCCGCCGGAGGTGAACGTGCTCGGCACGCTGATCTTCCTGGTGGCGTTCGTCTTCATCGGCGTCCAGCTCTGGGGCCAGCGGCGGCAGGGCCGCAGCGAGACCGGGCCGGTCACGATGGTCGGGAGGTAACGTCATGACACAGGTGGTTGACGGCGCGGCGCAGGCAACGGAGACCGGCGGCGAGGTTGCGGCCTGGCTGGCGCGGCGCGACCGGGTGCCGCCGGTCTGGACGCGCTACACCGACCTGGTGGTCGAGCGCGGGGAGGGCTCCTGGATCGAGACGATCGACGGCGAGCGTTACCTCGACTACACCTGCGGGATCGCGGTCACCAACACGGGCCACGCGCATCCGCGGGTCTCCGCCGCGATTGCCGAGCAGGCGAGCAAGATCATCCACGCCCAGCAGAACATCCTCTACCACCAACCCGGGCTGGAGCTGCACGAGCGGCTGCCGCGCACCTTCCCCGGACTGGAACACGGAGATGATGCGGGCCTCTTCCTGTCGAACTCGGGAGCGGAGGCGATCGAGGCTTCGGTCAAGCTCGCCAAATACGCCACGCGACGACCCGGGATCATCGCCTTCCGCGGTGGCTTCCACGGCCGTACCCACGGCGCGATGTCACTGACCAGTTCGGGCGTCAAGTACCGCGGCCACTACGAGCCGTTGCTGGCGGGCGTGCACTTCGCGTCGTTCCCGTACCCGCTGCGCAACCCGACCGGGCGCACTGAGGAGGCGGCCACCGCCTGGAGCCTCGCCACGCTGGAGGAGCTGTTCGCCACCGTCATCTATCCGGAGGACGTGGCCGCGCTCATCGTGGAGCCGATCCTGGGCGAGGGCGGCTACGTGGTGCCGCCGGATGACTTCCTGCCCGCGCTGCGTGAGATTGCCGACCGCCACGGCATCCTGCTCATCGCCGACGAGGTGCAGACCGGCGTCGGCCGCACCGGGCACATGTGGGCCAGCGAGTGGAGCGGGGTGCGGCCCGACATCCTGGTGATGGCCAAGGGCATCGCCTCTGGGATGCCCTTGTCCGGGATCATGGCCCGCCGCGACCTGCTGGACCGATTCAGCCCGGGCTCGCACGGCGGCACGTACGGTGGCAACGCGGTCGCCTGCGCCGCGGCGCTGGCCACGCTGGACGTGATCGCCGCGGAAGGCCTGCTGGAGAACACCCGGCGCCAGGGCGAGCGGCTGCTCTCCAACCTGCGGCGCCTGGCCGGCGAATACGCGACCGTGGCCGAGGTGCGGGGCCGCGGGCTGATGGTCGGCATCGAGTTCGCAGAGGGCGAGTCGCTCACCCCGCGGCCCGACCTGGCCAAGGGACTGATCCAGGCGGCGTTCGAGCGCAAGCTGCTGCTGCTCTCGTGCGGCACCTATGGGCAGGTGGTGCGCGTCATTCCGCCGCTGGTCACGACCGACACCGAGGTTGACTCCGCCATCAGCACCATCTCGGAGTCGCTGGCCGCCATCGGCGCCTGACCCGGCGTCAGCCCTCCGTCGCCGG
The DNA here is from genome assembly GCA_035273815.1 of Candidatus Limnocylindria bacterium. Classification (GTDB taxonomy): domain Bacteria; phylum Chloroflexota; class Limnocylindria; order QHBO01; family QHBO01; genus DASSCW01. The sequence continues at coordinate 11,900 of DATEOS010000429.1, read as the reverse complement.
CTCCGCGGTGAGCCGGCGGTAGCCCGAGCCGTACCAGATCAGCGGCTCCGCCGCCTCTTCGAAGCCGGCGGCCACGATCTCGCCCACGAACATGGTGTGGTCGCCGCCGGGGTGCTGCGCCACCAGGCGGCAGTCGAAGTAGGCGATGGCGCCGTCCACGATCGGCGAGCCGGTCTCGGCGTCGTGCCACGGAGCATCGCAGAAGCGCTGCAGCTTGCCGGCCGTCGTTGGCTGCGCGAAGCAATCGGCCAGGGCCTGCTGCCCATCGGCCAGCACGCTGACCGCGAACGAGTGGCTGCCCAGGATGGCGCCGTGCGTCTCCGACTTGCGATTGATGCTGGCCATCAGCAGCGGCGGATCGATGCTGATGCTGGCGATGGCGTTGGCCGTCATGCCCGCCAGCAGCGGGCCGTGGCGAGCGGCGACCACCGTCACGCCGGTGGCGAAGCGGGCCATCATCTGGCGCAGCCAGCGCTGCTGATCGGCGTCCATCGGCGCCACCGCGGCGCCGGCCGGCACGCGCTCGATGCGCGTCAAGCGATCGCTCACCGATAGCGCTCGAGCTTCTCCAGGATGGCGTTGGCAGCTGCCCATTGCTCCGGGCTCGGCTGCTGGCCGCGATGCAGGTGCACCAGCGGCACGGTGTTCCACGACGGGCCGTCCTCGCGCGGGATGTGGATCGCCAGGTCGCCGCGGTCGAGCAGCGCCACCACCGTGGCTCCGCGGTCCCCACCGCGCGCCAGGGCGCGGTCCAGGGTGCTGGCGAATTCGTCTGGCGAGCCGAACTCCAGGCCGATGCGCATGGCGATCAGCCCGCTGCTGGGCGGCAGGACGGCGCGCGCCGCATCGGTCATGTGAAGAGGCTCGCCAGCCAACCGAAGGCGACCACGCTGCCGATCACGGCGAAGGCGAGCACCAGCAGCACCAGGGCCAAGCCCAGCACATTGGCCCAGGCCGGGACCGCCTGGGGCTGCATTCCAATCGACCCGCTGGTCAGCCACACCGCCAGCGCGTCGCCATCCATGCGCATCTCCACGTCGTCATCCAGCGGCACCACCACCACCCGCTCGCGGTCGGGGCCCCGCTCTCCGGTGAGCAACGCCCGGGACGAGTCTCCCTGGCGGACGAGCAGGGCGTGGTCGCCGGCGGCGTTCGTCATCGGCACCGCCTCGAGGCGGCCGGTGGCTCCGAGCGGCAGCGCGCCCGATTCGTCCATGGCGGCGAGGATAGCAGCGGTCAGGCGTCGAGCAGGGCGAGCACGGGCTCGAGACGGGCGATCGACTGCGCGCTGATGGGGTCGAGCACCAGCTGCACGTGGCCCACGCCCTCGGCGGCGAACTCGCGCAGCGCCGCGGCCAGCGCCTCCGGCTCGCTCGGCAGCGGCCGCGTGTCGGGGGCGGTCCGGTCGCCCTGTGAGCGGCCCACCGCATCGGGAAAGGCGACGAACAGGGCGGCGGTGCGCTCCACCTCCGCCGGGTCCCGCCCGGCCAGGCGGCAGGCGGCATCAATGCGCTCGCGCAGCGCCCGATAGCGTTCCGCGCTGTTGTCGAACCAGGCGAACCAGGCGTTCCAGGCCTGGACGTGCGGCAGGGTGATGCCCAGCATCCGCTCCCCGTCGGAGCCCACCATCAGCGGCGGGCCGTCCGGCCGCGGTCCGCGCGGCAGCAGCTCGCAGTCACGCACCTGGTAGTAGGTGCCGTCGAAGTCGCACCGGCCCTCGCGCAGCAGGGTGCGAATGATGGTGAATGCCTCCTCGAAGCGGCTCACCCGATGGTCGTACGGGAAGCCGAAGGCGGAGTACTCCGTCTCGTTCCAACCGGCGCCCAGCCCCAGGACCAGGCGACCGCTGCTGATCTCGTCCAGCGTCGCCGCCTTCTTGGCGAGCATGGCGGGGTTATGGAAGCTGGTGCAGGCCACCAGCGGACCGATCTCCACGCGCTGGGTCACCGCCGCGATGGCGGTCAGGGAGGTCCACGCCTCCCACGGGCCGCGCGACGGCGCATCCTCCCAGCGGTAGAGGAGGTGGTCGCCCAGCCAGACCGAGTCGAGCCCCACCGCCTCAGCGGTCCGCGCCATCTCGCGCAACTGTGGCCAGGAGGCCACGTATTCGACCTCCGGCAGCTGAACGCCGACCTTCAACGGCCTCGTCATGCGCTACGCCACGCGCTTGGTCTTGCGACTGACGTAGTCCACCAGCACGTACTCGCCCAGGTGCTCCGGCTCCACGTAGAAGGCGCGCCCTCGGTTGATACGGCTCATCAGGTCCACGAACTCGGACAGGTAGCGCGATCGTTCCAGCATGAACGTGTTGATCACGATCCCCTCCTTCGTCGCCCGCCCGACCTCGCGCAGGGTGGATTGCATGGTGCGGATGGTGGGCGGGTAGGCGAACTCGACCTGGCCATTGGCAATGTGGGCGGTCGGCTCCCCGTCGGTGATGACCACGATCTCCTTGTTCCCGCCGCTGCGCCGTCCGAGCAGCTGCCTGGCGATCATCAGCGCATGCTGCAGGTTGGTGCCGTATTCGAACTCGTACGGGGACAGGGTGGCGATCGCCTCCGGCTTGATCTGGCGGGCGTAGTAGGCGAAGCCCACCACGTACAGCCGGTCGCGCGGGTACTTGGTGTGGATCAGGGTGTGCAACGCCATCGCCACCCGCTTGGCGGCGGTCGAGCAGCCGCGCAGCAGCATCGAGCGGCTCATGTCGAGCAGCAGCACGGTCGAGCTGACCGTGGTCTCCTCGGTGCGCCGAACCTCGAAGTCGTCGGGCGCAAGCCGCAACGGCGTGCCGGGCCCATTGCGCGCCATGGCATTGAACAGCGTCCGGTTGAGGTCCACCGCGAAGGCGTCACCGTGTTCGAAGCGCTTCGTCTCGTCGGTCGGCTCGCCGCCGCCGCCCGCGCTCGGCAGCGGGTGGCCGCCCAGCGATTCGCGGCGCAGCCGGCTGAAGATGTCGGTCAGCGCGCGCATGCCAAGCTTGCGGGCGGCGCGCGGGGTCAGCTCCAGCCGCCCTCCGTCCCGCTCCAGGTACCCGGCCTCCTCAAGGGCGCGCGTCAGCTCCCGCAGCTGCTCCAGGTCGTCTTGCGCCTCCTCGCCGGCCAGCTGCCGCAGCAGGTCCGCGTCGAGCCGCTCGAGCGCGTCGGGGTCGCGCGCCCCGAGCAGCTCCTGCTCCATGGCGTCGTACTGCTGCTGCCGGTCGATCGCGGCCAGGGCGTCGACCAGGCCCATCGGCTCGTCACCTGAGAACGGGTAGGGCTCGCCGAAGGGCTGGTCGGGGCGCAGCGCCTGCAACGTGCCGGCCAGACGGGCCATGTCCCAGCGCAGGCGATCGTCGCGGAGCAGGTCGTCCATCATCTGCTCCAGCTCGGATCGCATCTGCGGGCTCATGCTGGCCAGCAGCGAGGCCATCTGCGACGCCTGGCGATGCAGGTGGTCGATCAGCTCATCGACGTTGCTGATGCCCGCCGGGAAGTACTGGCCGTGGCGGTCCATGAACGCGTTGAAATCTGCGCGCGTGTCGGCGCCCGAGGCGTGCTTCTCCAGGAGCGAGTTGAGGTCGCGGACCATGTCGCGCACGCCGTCCAGGTCCTCCGGCGAGAGGCCGGCCACGCCCTCCTTCAGGCCCTGGAAGAAGGTTTCCAGCAGCTGCTGGCGCAGCTCATCGGTGAGCTGGTTGAAGGCGTCGCGCGCGCCGGGATCCATGAACTCGTAGTCGCGCAGCGCGTGGAGCCGCCCGGCCAGGTCCGGCGGCAACGCGTCGAGCCGGTCGCGTCGCTGCTGCGCAGCTCGCTGCAGGACCTGCTCGGCCATCCGCGCCTGGTCCTGGGATTCGCCCGGTGCCGCGTCCAGCGCGTCGCGTTCCGCCCCGGCCACGCGGCGCTCGATTCCCTGGCGCTCCTGCTCCACGATCCCCTGCACCCGCTCGGCGAGCTCGTCGAGCACCCCCTCCAGGTTGCTCTGCTCGAGCTCCGCCTGCCGGCGCTCGCGCAGCCGATCCACGATCCGCCGCAGCCCGGGCAGGTCGCCGCCGCGCGTACCGCGCAGGCCGCGCTGCATCAGGCGCTGCAGGGCCCGGCGCACGTCACCCTCGGCCAGCACGTCCTCCGCCAGCGCATCCAGCACGTCATCGGCGTCGAATGGCGGCAGCTGCTGGCTGCCGTCCCAGCGGGAATAGCGGTACAGGCTCATGCGCGGGCGCGCATCTCAGCGCGCGTAGCGGACACCGCCGCCGCGCCGTTCCTTGTTCAGCCGGCGGTTGAGGTGCAGACCCTCCAGCACGAACTCGACCCCGCTCGCCACGCCCGCGGGCGACTCGCCCACATCCAGGCGTCCGACGGCGCGGCGGAGCTCCGGGATCTCGCTGACCAGAGTCTCGTGCGCGGCGGAAGGGATGGTCTCTCCCACCTCCGCCTGGGCGCCGGCCTCGAAGCGCTCGATCAGCGGCACCAGCTCGGACAGGGCGAAGTGGCGGTTGAAGACATTGGCCACCGAGCGCTGCACCAGCTTCTCGATGACCTTCTCCTCGCGCGTCTCGTCGCCAAGCGTCTCCAGCTCGATCTTGCCCGCGGTGGACGCCACCACCGCCGGCAGGTCGCTGATGCGCGGCGCGGCCACCGGCTCACCAGTGCGCACCGCACGCTTCAGCGCCGCGGCCATCAGCGTCTCGTGGTTGGCAATCGTCACCCGCACGCTCACACCGGAGCGCTGGCTGACCTCCGATGAGCGGCGCGCCAGCTGCGATAGCTCGGCCACGATCTCGCGCATGAAGCCGGGCACCTGCACGGGCACCGATGTCGCCGCCGGGTCGTCGAACGACGTCTGCTCGGCCTCGACGATGGCGATCTCGACCTCCGGATCCTCCGGGTAGTGGGTGCGGATCTGCGCCCCGAAGCGGTCCTTCAGCGGCGTGATGATCCGTCCCCGCGAGGTGTAGTCCTCCGGATTGGCCGATGCGATGACGTAGAGGTCCAGCTCCAGGCGCACCTTGTAGCCGCGGATCTGGACGTCGCGCTCCTCCATCAGGTTGAGCAGGCCCACCTGGATGCGTTCGGCCAGGTCCGGCAGCTCGTTCAGCGTGAAGATGCCGCGGTTGGTACGCGGCAGCAGGCCGTAGTGGATGGTCAGCTCGTCGGAGAGATAACGCCCCTCGGCCACTTTGACCGGGTCCACCTCACCGACCAGGTCGGCAATCGTGATGTCCGGCGTTGCCAGCTTCTCGCCGTAGCGGTCGTCGCGATGCAACCAGGTCACCGCCGTCCCGTCGCCCTCCTCGGCCACCAGGTTGCGGGCATATGCGCTGACCGGTCGCAGCGGGTCGTCGTGCAGCTCCGCTCCGGCGACCTCCGGCACCCATTCGTCCAGTAGCGCCACCAGCGAGCGCGCGATGCGGCTCTTGGCCTGTCCGCGCTCCCCCAGCAGGATGAGGTCCTGGCCGGCCAGCACCGCATTCTCGATCTGCGGCAGGACCGTTTCCTCGTAGCCCAGGATGCCGGGCAGGAACGGCACGCCGTCACGCAGCCGGGCCAACAGGTTGGCGCGCATCTCCTCCTTGACGCTGCGCGGCCGGTAGCCCTCGGCGCGGAGCTCGCCCAGGGTGGTCTGGCTCGGTCGGTCGGTCATGCGCTGGCTCCTTCGGACGCGGTGGCGGGCAGGGTTGGGTAGGCGGCCACGGCCTGCGCGACGTCCGGCGGCGCGCAGATACCGCGATCGGCAAGGGCGGTGAGGAATGCGGCGCGCTCGGCCAGCTCAGCCTCCAGCTCCCCGACTGCCAGGCCCAGCGACCCGGCCAGGACCGCGTAGGCGGCGGGGTCATGGACCAGCGGACGGAGGCGACGGCCGCCATCGCCGGCGAGCGTGGGCGGCACGGGAAGCCGCTGCGCTCCGGTCAGCCGTGGCGAGCGTGCGCCGTCAATGGCCGCCAGGCGAACGGGCGCCAGGGTGCCGGCGTCATTCGTTCGCAGGTGCCAGGCCTGCTCCACCCGGCGGTACATGCCGGACGGCGTGCGGTAGGCGGAGTACTGGAGGTAGACGGTCAGGCCGGCCAGGTCCGGATCGGTGGCCCCCACCTCGCCGCGCAGGCAGTCCAGCGCCTCGTCCAGTGAATCGGCGTGCATGGTGCCTCCGAAGCCGTAGCCGGAGCCGGCCAGGCGCAATGCCGCGCGGGCGTTCGGGCCCCAGACGTAGATCGGCAGGTGGTCGCTCATCTCGTTGATCAGCAGGAAGCCGCGATCGGGTCCGATCTCATCGGTCCATTCCATGTCCTGCGCCCAGCCGCGCAGGAAGACGCCGACGGTGTGGTCGGGCAAGAAGTCAACGAGGGCGGACAGGGTGGTGGTCTTGCCCGCCTGGGGCGCCTCGCTCGCCAGCATCACCCCGCGGCGGCGCGCCATCAGCGCCCAGAGGGTGGCCATCAAGCGCGCATCCAGGCTGCCGGAGCCGACGATCTCGACCGCGCTCATCGGCTGGGGCATCGACCAGTGGTATCCCCACCAGCCCTCCGGGAAGCGCCGATACCAGTCGATCAGGGCCCGATCCATCGTGATCGCACGGTACGCGCGGGCGGGCCGCCACGCAACCGCCCCATCGGATGAGGCTGGGTATCATCGGGCCATGTCCGACGAGACCGCGACCGCCGCCTCCCTGCCGATGCTGCGCGGCAAGCGAATCTGGCTGCGCGCATCCACCAAGGCCGATTTCGTGGAGGACGTGCACGCCGTCAGCGACGCTGAGACCGGCCATTTCCTGGGCCTCAAGGGCCCTATCGGCCCGGAGGGCGCCGAGCAGTTCGCGCAGCAGGTCCTGTCCCAGCAGGGTCAGTCGACGTGGTCGTTCACCATCTGCCTGCTGGAGGACAACCGGCGGATCGGGAACTGCACCCTGCGCAACGTGGACCGCGAGAACGGCAGCGCGGAGGTGGCCATCGTCATCACCGAGAAGGCGAGCCAGGGCCGTGGACTGGGGACCGACGCGCTCAACTGCCTGGTCGACTTCGGCTTCGGCGAGCTCCGCCTGGAGCGCATCTACCTGCATGTGTTCGACTACAACGCGCGGGCCCAACGGTCCTACGAGAAGGCCGGCTTCCAGACCGATGCGATCCTGCGGCGATCACGCTTCCACCGAGGCCAGCACCACGACGTGCACCTGATGTCGATCCTGCGCGGCGACTGGCTGGCCATGGATCGCCGCCGAGCCTGGGACCCGCCGACGGCCTGAAGGGCGCTTGCTGGTGCGTCTACGGTGGTGCCGGGTACTCCGGATCGGTGCCAATCACCTCCCACCCATCGACCACGAACCGCTCGCGGCAGTACCACTCCGCCGCCGCGTCCTCCGCGAGCCCGGACTCGTCACCCACCACGCAGTCGGCCGAGAGCGGGTCGTTGAAATGGCCAACCACGCGCATCACGCTGCCGGACATGCCTGAATCGGGCTTCCCCACGACCGGTCGGAAGGCCAGGACGATCGGCTCGATGCCCACGTTCTGGACCTGGCCGACCGGGCTGAGTGGCGACATGGGATTGAGGTAGGAGGCCAGCCACTCGGGCTCCCAGGTCCCCTCTTGTGCCAGCGAGTCGCAAACCCCGCAGCCGTACGTCCCTTCCAGCGTGAGCTGTTGATCGCCCATGCACGACGCACGCTCCCAGGCGGTGATCCGGGTCAGGGATTCGATGTCCGCGGCGGACGGGCAGCGTGGCTCCATCAGCTCAACCAACCTCTCGCCTTTCGTCGAATGACCCGCGACGTATCCGAAGGCGGCAGTGTCGGTGGGCGGGTCGGCCGGCCAGTCGGCGTAGCCGGGGACGAACTGAACCGGGTACCAGGCATACCCATCATCGAATGTCGGCGGGAGCTGCGTGCCGCCAGTGTCGACCACGTACAGCACCTCGCCTGCCCTGAGCCTGGTCAGCACGGCGCCGTCGAGCCGCGGGGACTCCCGGAGGCGGAGTCCGTCAGCCAGGACCCGGACGCGCGACGCAACCGGAAGGACGTCGTCCGGTCCGGGCAGCGGCGTTGGTGGCACCTCGACGCTCGGCGACGCTTCGGCAGTTGGCAGGCCGGCTGAGACCGATGGAGCTTCGCTCAGCGTCTGGGACGCGGACGGAGCCTCGCTGACGCCGTCCTGCCTCAGCCGTGCCGCCAACAGCGCTCCCGCCACCAGCGCGAGCACCGCCAGGGCGTAGGCAACGTACCAGTAGTTGAACCGGCGCCCTCCCCTGCCGGCCGGCTGCGTGGCAGTCATGAGTCGAAACGAATCATGACCGCATCGGTGACCGGCTCGTACCCGATTGCCTGGTAGATGCGGTTGGCCGTGCCGTTGGCTTGGTTGGCGTAGAGGAAGCAGAAGCGCCGCCCCTCGTCCAGCAGCACCTGGCTGACGGCTGCGGTCAGGTTGCTGGCATAGCCGCGGCCGCGGTATGGCGGCGGCGTGTACACGGGACCGATGCGGATCCCGTTCGGCGTGGCGCCGCCCGCACCCACCAGGGTGGCCAGCTCGCCCTCGGCGTCCCATAGCCAGAAACGCCGCCCGGACCCGGACTCCCACTCGTCCAGGCCAAGGACGACGCGCTCCCGGTCGGAGTCGCCGAGTGCCTCGCGCCCAAAGTCGTAGAGCCAGTCCGCGAGCAGGGACCGATCATCCAGATCGGCCAGGCGCCACGTCCCCGGTGCCGGCCGCGGTGGTCGCACCGTGGTCAACCGGTAGATCCGCTCGTCCATGACGACCGCCCAGCCACCGCCCTCGGAGGCCACCCAGCAATCGGCGAATTGCCGCGTCGCTTCCGGCGGCCCCACCACGCCCGGCAGCGCGTCGCCGGACAGGTCGGCGGCGAGCACCGCCAGGCCGGCCGGGTCATCGACCTCCGACAGGACGAGGTTCCATGGCGGCGTGCGCAGCGCCGCCATCACCAGGCGGCCACCATCCGAGACCGTCGCCAGGTAGGGTGGCGGGTCGGATCGAGCCCCGCCGAGCACCACCGCGCTGATCCCCAGGATCAGGTTGTGCTCCGCCTCGCGGGCAGTCAGGAAGTCGCCGGCGGCAGCGAGGAAGTCGGCGACACGGGTGTATCGGTCAAGGCGCATCCGCCGCTGAGGGTACGCTGTGCGCATGACGAAGATCGGTTACGCCTGCATGCTCGAGCAGTTCCATCCGACCGACCTGCTCGACTGGGCGGAGCAGGCGGAAGCGGCCGGCTTCAGCGCCGGCTTCCAGGTTAGCGAGCACTTCCATCCGTGGACGCCGCAACAGGGGCAGGCGGCGTTCGCCTGGAGCTTCATGGGCGCGCTGGGACAACGGACAACGCTGCCGTTCGGGACGGCGGTGACCTGCCCGGGCTTCCGCTACCACCCCGCCGTCATTGCCCACGCGGCGAGCACGCTGGGTGCCATGTACCCCGGTAGGGTATGGCTTGGGCTGGGTGCCGGGGAAGCACTGAATGAGCACGTCATCGGCGGCGAGTGGCCGGAGATCGGCATCCGCAGCGCCATGATGTTCGAGGCCATCGAGGTCATCACCAAGCTCTTCAGCGGCAAGGTCGTCAAGCACGACGGCGAGTACTTCACGCTCGAGTCCGCGCGGCTCTACACCATCCCCGAGCAGCCGGTGCCCATCCTGGTCGCGACCGCGGGACCGGTGAACGCGAAGCGCACCGGCAAGTACGCGGACGGGATCATCACCGTGGGGGCGGCGGACGACAAGATCGCCATGCTGTGGGACAGGTTCCGCGACGGGGCCACCGAGGCCGGCAAGGACCCGGAGGCGATGGCCACCCAGCTCCAGGTCCACGTCTCGTGGGCGGAGACCCAGGCCGAAGCGGAGGAGCAGGCCTTGCGCGAATGGCCGAACGGCGGCATGCCGTTCCCGAAGCAGGACATCAAGAACCCTGAGGACTTCGCGAACATGGCGAAATTGGTGCGGATCGAGCACTTCGCCAACCGAATGCTGATCAGCGCCGACCTGGACGTGCACCTGGCCGCCCTGCAGGGCTACGTCGACATGGGCTTCGACTCGATCTTCCTGCACAACGTGGGACGCAACCAGGCCGAGTTCATCGCCACCTTCGGCGAGAAGGTGCTCCCGCAGCTGCGCGTCTCCTAGGCCGATGCCTCCGCTTCCGCCGGACGAGGCGCGACGCCGCCTGGCGGCGGCCCGTGTCGCGCGCCTGGCCACCGTCCGGGCCGATGGGCGGCCGCACATCGTGCCAATCGTCTTTACCTTCGACGGCGCGGTGGTGCAGTCGATTGCCGATCCCAAGCCGAAGCGCGGTCTGGACCTGCTGCGGCATCGCAACATCGCAGCCAACCCGACGGTCTCGCTGCTGGTCGACGAGTACGCGGAGTCGTGGCAGCAGATCTGGTGGGTCCGCGCTGATGGTGAGGGTCGGGTCGTCGAGGACGGGCCGGAACGTGACGAGGCCATTCGTCGGCTGCGCGCCAAGTACCCGCAATACGCGGAGTGGACCGAGCCCTTCGGCGCGGCGACCATCATCCGCGTCGCGCGGATCACCTCCTGGACCATCTAGGCCCTTCGCCTATGCTGGGGGCCCATGAACCCTCGCCTGCAGCCAGAGGGTGAACCACAACCCGCCGAGCGGGATGCCGCCAACAGCCTGAACCTCGGCGACCGTCAGAAACGGCTGCGGCGGTTCTGGCGATCCATCCCGAGCCAGCCGCGCTGCATGCTCTGTCATCGGCCGTTCGCTGGCATCGGTGGCCCGGTCATGCGCCTGGTGGGCCTGGGGCCATGGCCCGGCAACCCGAAATACTGCCGCGGTTGCTTCCGCGACCTCTATCGCCATCGGTCCGGCGCGGAGATCGAGTGCAGCCTGGTGTTCGCCGATGTGCGCAATTCGACGTCGCTGGCTGAGGGACTGCGCCCGGCGGAGTTCCATCGGCGCATGAACCGCTTCTACCAGATGGCTTTCGACGTCCTGGTGGCACACGATGCGTTCGTCGACAAGTTCGTCGGCGACGAGGTCATCGGCATCTTCGTGCCAGCCCTGACCGATGGCCGGCACGCACGCCAGGCGCTGCTGGCGGCACTGGAGATCATGCGAGTAGTGGGTGGGGATGAGCTGCGCCTTTGGCTGCCAATCGGCATCGGGGTGAACGCGGGTGTGGCCTACGTAGGAGCGGTCGGCACGGACGAGCATGTTGAGTTCACCGCCCTGGGCGATACGGTGAATGTGGCCGCGCGGCTCTCGTCACTTGCAGGGGCGGGCGAGGTGCTCGCCACGGACGAGACCCTTCAACTTGCCGCCTGGGACGCCGCTGCCCTTCCGCGACGCCGCCTGTATCTCAAGGGCAGGTCGGAGCCGGTAAACGTCCGCGTGCTGACCGGCAAGGCCGCCGGCACGAACGCGTGAACTTCGGAGTCGGCGACCGTTCGATGGAGAACGTGCCTCAGCCGATGGCGAACCAGACCCTGACGGAAGCGGTGATCTCGATCTCACCGGCCGCGACCTCCGTCGGAGCGGACTCGTCGGCGGCCATTCTCATCATGGCGCCGCGCGGGAAGGGTGTCGCTCCGCCCTCGCCGCCCTCCTCGATCCGGATCGGCTCACCCAGGGCCAGACCGGCAGCCTCCGCCAGCGCCCCGGCCCGCGCGCGCGCCACCGCCACCGCCTCGGTCAGCGCCTCGCGCGTCGCGGCCTCCGGCTCAGCAAGCTCCATGGAAGTGCCGTGCACCTGGGTGGCCCCGTCATCGATCATGCCGTCCAGGATCGGTCCGAGCAGGGAGATGTCCCGGATGCGCAGCGTCATCGGCCGCGACGCCTCGTAGCCGGTGATCTTCGGCTTGCCCCGGCCGTAGTCGTAGGTCGGATGCACCGTCAGCGACGACGCCTGGACGTCAGCGTCCGGCAGTCCCTGCCCGCGCAGCCGATCCAGGATGGCCGATGCCCGGCGGT
>DATEOS010000428.1:0-3509 GCA_035273815.1 Candidatus Limnocylindria bacterium | reverse complement strand
CTGGTCGTGGCTTGCGGTCAGCCGCGCGAACCGCGGCCCGGGTTGTGGGCGCGCTGCCACACCAGTTCGGCAACCGCCACGTGCTCGTCGGCACCCGCGTCGCGATAGACCTCCGCCAGCGTGCGGTACGGCCGCCAGCCGTCCATCTCGGCGGCCGCCAACACCGTGCCGAGCGCCACCCCGAGCACCACACCGTCGCGTGTGACGGCATGCAACTCGGCGATCACCTTCTCCCGCAGCAGGTCGCTGCTGCCACCCACCGTCCACCGCAAGCCGATTCCGACGACCCGTTCGACCGCCACACGCTGCTCGGCGGTTAAGACGACGCGTTCCACGACACCATCCCGGCGACCATCGTTCGCCCGGCCGCCGTGCCGTCCGGCGCCCGGCCGGATGTCATGGTCACGGGCCACAGCGAGTTCACGCATGCCGCACCGGTGCCCACGAGGCGAGTTCGGCAAACCCTCGGTCCGCCGCGACCGGCTCATTCCGGAGGGATTAAGCGACGACCAGCCGCCCCGGCGATCGTGAGCGGATCCACCCTCAGCGAGGAGAACTGACATGAGCGACAACGATTCACCGGTGGAACCGGGACACCGCTCGACGGCACTCATCGCGGGTGCGGTCCTGATCTGCGGGGCCGGCGTCCTCGGCATTGCCGGTCTCGGCCTGACCACCGCGGCACTCGTCACCGCTCTCCGCACGCGGGTGAACCGCATGCCGGTGCCGCCCCGAGACCTGGCGAGGCGGACGTGGAGCCAGACCAGGGCGGCCACCGCGGCCGGCCGAAACGCCTGGCGTGAGGCGACGGCCGACCAGCACTGAGCCGGGCGCCGGGGATTCAGGGCGACAAATACTTCGTCCTGGATGATGTCCGGCCATCCGGCACCCGACGATGATGCCGCTCGAGCATGGATACCTTTCCCAGCGTCGCGCTACCGACCGCCCTCACCGCAGCGGCCGGTTCCGTCCGTCCGACACGGAAGGAAGAATCGTGAGCACGAAGGATCTTCCCAGCACCGGCCCGGCGGGCACGCCGCCGGGTCCGGGGGTGGCAAAGGGGCCGCCGCGCGTCGTCTTCATCTCCTGGCTCGCACTGGCCCTGATGACCACGAGTTCGGTGGCCAGCCTGCGCCCGTCGCCGACGATGGCTGTGTACGGCCTCGCCTGCGTCTTCCTCTGTCTGGTGCCGGCCGTGGTGTTCCTCCTGCCCACGTCGCTGGTCTCCGCCGAGCTGGCCTCCGGCTGGCAGGGCGGCGTCTACAACTGGGTCAGCGAGGGCATCTCGAAACCGATGGGCTTCCTGGCCGTCTGGTGCCAGTTCGCCATGACATCTTCTATTACCCCAGCCTGCTCGGCTTCGTGGCCAGCACGCTGGCGTACGTCTTCAATCCCGACCTGGCCACGAGCGGCCTGTGGACGGCCGCCGTCATCATGGTCTGCTACTGGACCGGCGTCTGGGTGTCCTCCCGGGGCACCGGCTCGGTGGCCGGATTGGCCAGTGGCGGCCTGATCATCGGCACCCTGATCCCCGGCGTCGTACTGGTCACCCTCGGCATGGTCTTCCTCGGCCAGGGCAACGAGTCGGCCGCGCCGATGACCACGGACAACCTGCTGCCGGCCTGGGCCGGGCTGTCCAGCCTGGTGCTGATCGTCAACAACTTCCTGTCGTACTCCGGCATGGAGATGAACGCGGTGCACGTCTCGTCGCTGCGCAATCCCGCCAAGGAGTTCCCGCGGTCGATGTTCCTGGCCATGGGCCTGGTTCTGGTCATCTTCATCCTGCCCGCGCTGGCGATCAGCTGGATCGTGCCGGCCGAGCAGCTCTCCCTGACCGCCGGCGTCATGCAGGCGTTCGACGCGGTGTTCGCCGAGTTCAACTCGCAATGGCTGACGCCGATCGTCGGCATCATGCTGGTCGCGGCGTCGCTGGGCGGAATGCTCACCTGGCTGGCCGGTCCGTCGAAGGGCCTGCTGCTCATCTCGCGCAAGGAGGGTTACCTGCCGCCCTTCCTGCAGCGGCTGAACAAGCACGGCGTGCAGCAGAACATCCTCGTCACCCAGGGCCTGGTCACCACGGTCATCGCCCTGGGCTACGCGTTCATCCCCAACGTGTCCAGTGCCTACTGGATCTTCTCGGTGATCACCACGCAGGTCTATCTGATCATGTACCTGCTGATGTTCGTGGCCGCCGCCCGGCTGCGCCGCCGGCAGCCCGACCACCCGCGCGGCTACCGCGCGCCGATGCTGATCGGGCTCTGCGGCGTCGGCTTCACCGCGTCACTGGCCGCGCTGCTGATCGGCTTCGTCCCGCCGTCGCAGTTCGGTTCCGGCAACGTCGGCCTCTACCTGGTCATCGTGGCCGGCGGCGCGCTCGGCCTCGGCCTGCTGGTGCCCTATCTGTTCTACCGGCTGCGCAAGCCGTCCTGGAAGACGGCGGATGCGGAGGAGGTGCAGGTGGCATGACCGTCACCGTCAACGACGAGCGAAGGACCCGGCGTACCACCTGGCTGGTGTTCGCCGTGATCTTCGTCCTGCTCGCCGGACTCGCGCTGCTGTTCTTCCACGCCACGAACTCCACCGAACGGGCCCGGGAGAAGGCCGGCCAGCTCGCCGCCGAGTTCGCCTCCGCGGGCCTGCGGGTCCCGTCGACCGACCAGATCGCCAACCTGCTCGGCGACGACGGCGGAGCGACCTGCGCCGACCCGAACAACGCCCTCAAGAAGGGCGCGCTGCTGGGAGCGCTCACCAACGGCGCGGGCGGGCCCGGTCAGCGGCCGGTGATCGCCGACAACAAGGCGCTGCAGGCGCAGGTGCTCATCGTCAAGGTCTACTGCCCGGAGGAACTGGACGAGTTCACCCGGACGGTGCAGGACCTCAAGCTCGACAACGTGGCGAAGGAGTGAGCGGTGATGGAGCTGCGTGAACGCGTCGCCGGACTGATGGATCAGGCTCGGTCCGACCTGGCCGAACTGGTCTCGATGCGGTCGGTGGCCGACCCCCGGCAGTACCCGGTCGAGGAGTGCGACCGGGCCGCCCACTGGGTCCGGGACGCGTTCGCCGCGGTCGGCTTCACCGACCTGCGACTGGCCGAGACATCGGACGGCAGCCGTGCGCTGTACGGGGAACGGCGTACCGCGCACGCCTGGGCGCCGACCGTGCTCCTGTACGCCCACTACGACGTGCAGCCGCCGCTCGACGAGAAGGCCTGGCGTACGCCGCCGTTCGAGCTGACCGAGGTGGGCGGCCGCTGGTACGGCCGCGGTGCGGCGGACTGCAAGGGCAACATCGTCATGCACCTCACGGCGCTACGCGCCCTGCGGGGAAACGTCCCGGTGAACCTCAAGCTCATTGTGGAGGGTTCCGAGGAGCAGGGCACGGGTGGCCTGGAGGACTTCGTGCCCCGGCACGCCGACCTGCTTCGCGCCGACGTGATCCTGGTCTGCGACACCGGCAACGCCGAGGTGGGCGTGCCGGCGGTGACCGTCAGCCTCCGGGGCCTGGTCAAC
>DATEOS010000427.1:0-7961 GCA_035273815.1 Candidatus Limnocylindria bacterium | reverse complement strand
CTTGCCTTGTCGACGCTGACGAAGAAGGTCAGCGCGTTGCCGACCAGGCTGAGGATGATGGCCAGGCTGATCACGATCGAGAGGACCGCGGCGGCGGTGAAGAACACCTTCACCACGCGCTCACGCCGCCGGCGGCCCGCGGCAATCTGCAGGTCGGATGCGGCGAGCGGGACAGCCGTCACGGTCGCATCATCCTCGATCGGACTGAGAGGCGATCAGCGGGCCTCCCAAGCCGATCGCGTCTGCTCCAGCACATCGGGAGTCACGGCGATGTAGTCGGCCTCGGTCACCGCCGCGATGCCCTCATCGGACAGGTAGTAGTCCACGAAGGCCGCCAGCTCCGGGCGCGACGCCGCCTCGTCTGTGTTCACGTAGATGAACAGCGGCCGGCTCATCGGATATTCGCCGGACGCGATCGTGTCGGCGTTCGGTACCACACAGCCGTCGCCGCCGTCGACCTCGAGCGAGGAGACCGTGTCCGAGTTCTCATCGGCGAAGGCGAAGCCAACCCATCCCAGGGTTCCGTCCGAGCCGGCGATGTTCTCGATGATCACGTTGTCATCGGCCGAGGAGTGGTAGTCCGGCCGCGTCGCCTCGTCGGCGCCGCGCTCCTCTGCCAGGCTCGCGATCACGAAGCCGACGTAGGTGTCGTAGGTACCGGATTCCTCGCCGGGCGCTGTGATCTCGAGTGCCTTCGACGAGAACGGTGTGTGGACCTCGCCGTATTCGCCGGATCCAATCTCATCGGCCAGGCCGTTGGCGGCATCCCAGGTGTCGAAGCCCTGGGATTCCGGCCCGGTCAGCGCATACAGGTCCGCGAAGCTCAGGCAGGTCACATCCGTGTTGTCGTGCGAGGTGATGACGCTGATGCCATCGATGCCGATCTGCAGCTCGACGAAGTTGATCCCGTTCTCCTCGCAGACGGCAGCCTCCTCTTCCTCCATGGCCCGGGAGGCATCGGCGATGTCGATCGAGCCGTCGCAGAGGAGCGCCATCCCGTCGCCGGTGCCTGGGCCGTCGACCGCGTAATCGACGTTCGGGTTGGCGGCGTTGAAGTCGGATGCGACGATCGAGCTGATCGGCTCCACCGTCGATGATCCCGATATGAGAATTTCGCCGGCAAGGCCGGCATCCCCACTACCCCCGCTGTTCGGCGAAGGCGACGATCCGCCACCGCACGCAGCCAGCAGCAGCATCCCGGCAAGAGCGAGCGTTGCGGATGTTCGAACCCGTGCGGGTGTGAGGCTCAATGGATCTCTCCTCAGAGTGATTCGTGCAAGGTGGGCACACAGCCACCGCTGGCATGCTGGGGCGGGGCGCTTAACCCGGGCTTAGCGCAGTGTCAGCGCGGTGTTAAGGACCGATTCCACCGCTGCGCAACCCGTGCCGTACCTCGGTAGGATTGCTGGCCCGCGCCGTTTAGCGTCTGCTTGACACGCGTGGGTTAACGTTGAGGGTCGATGGTCTCGTCAGCGGCGCGCCAGGCAATTCCGGTGGGGCGGCCTCGCCGCGCGAACGGCACGTTCCTGCCCTCGGATGAGCGCTACCTGAACCGCGAGCTGAGCTGGCTTGCCTTCGACGAGCGCGTGCTGGCGCTTGGCGAGGACCCCAACATCCCGCTCCTCGAACGCGTGAAGTTCCTGGCCATCGCCGCGAACAACCTGGACGAGTTCTTCCAGGTCCGCGTCGCCGGTCTGAAGCGACAGGAGGTGGCCGGGCTTGGCCGGCCGCGCTCGGCCGATGGGCTGACAGCCTCCGAGCAGCTGGCCCAGATCGGAGAGCGGGCACAGGTCATCGCCACGCGGCAGGCGGGGCTCTACCGGGAGCTGGCGCCAATGCTCGCAGCCGAAGGGATCCACATCCTGCGCTGGGCGGAGCTCGACGAAGCCCAGGGACGCGTGCTGCAGGCCATGTTCAGCACGCGGATCTTCCCCGTCCTGACCCCGCTGGCCGTCGATCCGGGCCATCCCTTTCCCTATATCTCGAACCTGTCGCTCAACCTGGCCATCCGGGTCGAGGATCCGGACACCCACCTGATCCACTTCGCGCGCGTCAAGATCCCGCCTCTGCTGGGCCGGTTGGTGTCGCCTGAGCCGGGCATCTTCGTCCCGCTCGAGGACGTCATCGCCGCTGGCCTGGGCCGGCTCTTTCCGGGCATGCGCGTCCTGGAGCGGCACGTCTTCCGCGTGACGCGCAATGCCGACCTGGAGGTCGACGACGACGGAGCCGAGGACCTGCTCGAGGCCCTGGAAGAGGAAATCCGACGCCGACGCACGAGTCCGGCCGTGCGCCTCGAGATCGAGGAGGGGATGCCGCCGGAGATGCGCAACCTGCTCGCGCGGGAGCTGCAGGTCGGCTCGGCGGATATCTACACCTTGCCCGGCCCCCTGCACCTGGCGGGCCTTGCGGAACTGCATGACCTGGATCGACCAGACCTGAAGGATCCGCCGTTCCAGGGCCGCACGCCCCCGCGGCTGGCAGCCACCGACCTGGGCGAGGCGGACATCTTCGCCACCCTGCGCGCCGGCGACATGCTGGTGCAGCATCCTTATGACTCGTTCGGCACCACCGTCCAGCGTCTGATCGAGCAGGCCGCCGCGGATCCCAATGTCCTCGCCATCAAGCAGACCCTGTATCGCACTTCCGGCCAGAGTCCCATCGTGGAGGCGCTGGTCGAGGCGGCGGAGGGCGGCAAGCAGGTGGTGGTGCTGGTCGAGATCAAGGCGCGCTTCGACGAGGTGGCCAACATCGCCTGGGCCCGCACCCTGGAGAACGCCGGCTGCCACGTCATGTACGGCATGCTCGGCCTGAAGACGCACTCGAAGCTCTGCCTGGTCGTGCGCGAGGAGGAAGGCGAGATCCGCCGCTACGTGCACGTCGGGACCGGCAACTACAACCCGACCACCGCCCGCATCTACGAGGACCTCGGCCTACTGACCGCCGATCCGGAGGTCGGCGCCGAGGTGAGCAGCCTGTTCAACTACCTGACCGGATACGCCCGCCATCCGGAATACGCGCACCTGATCGTGGCGCCGCAGATGCTGCGGACGCGGATGATCGAGCTGATCAACCGCGAAGCGGAGCTCAGCACGCCGGAGAACCCGGGTTACATCGGCATCAAGGCCAACAACCTCGTCGATGAGGGCATCATCGACGCGCTCTACCAGGCATCGAACCGTGGAGTGCGTATCGACCTGGTGGTGCGCGCCATCTCGTCACTGCGCCCAGGTGTGCCGGGTATGAGCGAGTCGATCCGGGTCAAGAGCATCGTGGGGCGTTTCCTTGAGCACTCCCGTATCTTCCTGTTTGGCAACGGCGGCGCGCCGGAGGTCTACATCGGCAGTGCCGACCTGATGCATCGCAACCTGGACCGTCGAGTTGAGGTGGTGGTGCGGGTGGACGACCCGCCCGCGCGGCAGCAATGCATCGACATCCTGCGGCTTGCCCTGTCGGACAACGTCGCCGCCTGGGAGCTAAAGAGTGATGGGAGCTGGCAGGCCCCGGAGCGCGACCCGGGGGCCGAGATCGTGAGCCTCCAGGAGGAGCTCATGGCGCGAGCCCATCCAGGTGGGTGAGTCCGACCTGAAGCTTGCGATCGGCGACACCTTCGTCCTCCCGCCGCTGTCCGAGGACACCGATACGGCGGTCGCCACCGTCCAGGACCTGCCGGATCTCGAGCTCGGCAGCATCTACCACGACACCGTCGACCTGCGGCTCGCACGCAGCGGCGTGACCCTGCGCTATCGCATCGGCGATGACGGCGGTCCCTGCTGGTCCCTCAAGTTGCCGGCACCGGATGGCGAGAACGGCGAGCACCAGGAGCTGAGCTTCACTGGCGGCCCGGCGGAGATCCCAGCCGCGGCGCGGGACCTGGTCTCCGCCTGGGCGCGTCGCGGTCACATCGCGCCGGCTGCGGCACTCAGCACCCGCCGCCGCCGCTGGCTGCTGGTTTCCGAGGCCGGTGCGGAGCTGGCCGTGCTCGTCCAGGATGATGTCTCGGTGCTCGACGGCGACCGGGTGATCGGCCGTTTTCGCGAGCTTGAGGTGGCGAGCCGCGGCCCAAGGCGGGACCAGCTTCATCCGATCGTCCTTGCGCTGCAGCGCGCCGGCGCAACCAACTCCGAGCCGGTGCCGAAATCGGTCAGGGCCCTCGGACCGCGCGCGGCGGCTGCGCCGGACGTGGTCATCCCCACCCCGGATCCGCAGGCTCCGGCCGGCGAGGCCGTTCGCTTCGCCATGGCCAACGGCACGCTCCGCCTGATGCAGCACGATGCGCCCACCCGAATGGGCGAGGTGGAAGGCGTGCACCAGATGCGGGTTGCGACTCGCCGGCTGCGCGGCGACATCGGCACCTTCGGACCCTTGATCGATGAGCCATGGGGTGACGCCCTGGCCGATGAGCTGCGCTGGCTGGGAGACCTGTTGGGTGCAGTGCGCGACCGGGACGTGCAGCTCGCCTCACTCGCGTCCGACGATGCGGACCTGCAGGGCGACCTGATGCAGTTGCGTACCGCCATCGCCACCGCGCGGGACAACGCGCGCGAGGAGCTGATTGAGGCGCTCGCCGGATCGCGCTACCTGGACCTGCTCGAGCGGATGGTGCAGGCTGCTCGTGACCCCTTGTTGACCGAAGCTGCCGGTCGGCCGGCGGCCGACGTCGTCCCGGATCTGCTGGCAAGGACGGCCGAGCGCACCCGTGGCCGGCTAAAGGATGTCCAGCCGGACAGCCCGGACCAGACCTATCACGCGGCCCGCATCGGGGCCAAGAACCTGCGCTACGCGGCTGAAGCGATCGGTCCCTTCGTCGCCCGCCGCGCCGGCCGGGTCCGCGACGTCGCCACCGCTGCCACCGCCGTGCAGGACGTCCTTGGCGCGCACCAGGACGCCCTCGTCATGCAGCAGCAGGTGCGAGAGACCATGGATGTGCATCGCAAGGACGCCGTGTTTGCCTTTGCGGCCGGCCGGTACTCCGAGCGCCTGGAGACGCGACGCCGCGAGCTCCGCGGCGGCTATCCGGAGGCGCGCGACGCGTTGCTGAAGCGGATGAAGCGGTGGGGCGGGCGGTGAGCGAAGGAACCATTCGCGCCGCCGGCGGCGTGCTGTGGCGCAATGCCACCGACGCGGACGGCCCAGCCGCCATCGAGGTGGCCGTCATCCACCGCCAGCGCTACGACGACTGGTCGCTTCCCAAGGGAAAGCTGGCCGCCGGCGAGCGTGAGGTTGACGGCGCGATCCGCGAGGTGCTGGAGGAAACGGGCTACCACGTGCGCCTGGGACGGTCGCTGGGCGAGACCCGCTACCTGAAGGTCGACTCTGGCGTAGGGCGCCAGAAGGTGGTCCGCTGGTGGGCGATGGAGGCCGCATCGGGCGGATTTGGCCCCACGCGCGAGGTGGACGAGCTGCGCTGGCTCACGCTCGGCGAGGCGCACGACCTCATGACCAGGGACATGGACCGCGATGTGCTCGATCGTTTCGTGCGTGGCTCATCGACGGGCCGCATGGTGCTGCTGGTCCGCAACGGCAGCGCGACGAGCCGCAACGGGTGGGATGGAGAGGATCGGCTGCGTCCGCTGGACCCCTGCGGCTGGGCCCAGGCCGACCAGCTGGTCCGCCTCCTGGCACACTTTGATCCGACCGACATCCGCGCCGCCGATGTCGTCCGCTGCCAGCAGACCGTCCAGCTGCTGGCCTCCGCGCTCGGATTGCCGGTGACTGAGGAGCCGCTCCTCGCGGAGGATGGCTTCGCCGTTGATCAGGCCGCCGCCGCCACCCTCGTCCGTTCCGCAGGCGACATGCATGGATGCGTGGTCCTATCCAGCCAGGGTGAAGTCATCGCGAGTCTCGTCGACCGCCTGTCGGAGGAGGACGATGTCGACCTTGCCGAGGCGCCGGCTGCCCGCAAGGCATCGGTCTGGGCGCTGGAGCTGCAGGGTGATCGGCTGGTAAGCGCCGAATACTTCCCGCCGCCCGATGCGCCGGAGTGCGGCCAGGCGGCGAGCTAGGCCCCCCCCGCAGCCCCCAGGATCGGGTTCAGCACCAGGTAGGCGAGCGCGGCGCTGAGCCCCGAGGCCGGCAGGGTGATGATCCACGCCAGGCCGATGTTGCGGGCCACGCCCCACCGGATGGCGCTGAAACGGTCGGATGCGCCGGTGCCCATGATCGCGCTGGAGATGATGTGGGTGGTGCTGACCGGCATGCCCAGCGTCGAGGCGCCGAAGATGATCGTGGCGGCCGACGTCTCTGCCGCAAAACCGTGCACCGGGTCCAGCTTCACGACCCGCGTGCCCATGGTCTTGATGATCCGCCAGCCCCCGGCGGCGGTGCCCAGCGATATGGCCGTGGCAGCCAGCAGCTTGATCTCGACGGGCACCACGAACTCGTCGATCACGCCTGCGGTCACCAGCGCCAGCGTCATGACGCCCATCGTCTTCTGAGCGTCGTTGCTGCCGTGGCTGAGCGCCATGTAGCCCGCCGACACCACCTGCAGGTGCCGAAATGTGTCGTTCATGAAGCGTGGCCGGGCCCGTCGAAAGACGTTGAAGATCACGACCATCACCGTCAGGCCCAGGACGAAGCCGATGATTGGCGAGGTCACCAACGGGATGAGCACCTTGTCGCGGATGCCCTCCATGTTCCACGAGTCAATCCCCGCCGCGGCGAAGGACGCGCCAAGCAGCCCGCCGATCAGCGCGTGGCTGCTGGAACTGGGAATGCCGGCCCGCCAGGTGATCAGGTTCCAGACGATGGCGCCGATCAGGGCGGCGGCGATCACCGTCTGGCTCTCCACTGCCGTGTCGATCAGGCCCTCACCGATGGTGGCCGCCACCGCCGTGCCGATCAGCGCGCCGACGAAATTGGCAACCGCGCTCAGCGCAATGGCGTACTGCGGCCGCAGGGCCCGGGTGCTGACGCTGGTGGCGATGGCGTTGGCAGTGTCGTGGAAGCCGTTGATGTAGTCGAAGGCGACGGCCAGGCCAAGGACGACCAGGAGCGCCACGACGACGGCGTCAAGCATGCTTGACGACGATGCGCTCGATCACGTTGGCCGCGTCCTCGCACGCGTCGATCGTGCGCTCGGCCACGTCGTAGACGTCCTTCCACTTGATGATCTCGATCGGGTCGTTGCCGTTCTTGAAGAGCTCGGCCATGGCCTGGCGTACGATCCGGTCGCCCTCGTTCTCCAGCCGATGGACCTCGATCCAGTGCTGTTCCAGGCCCTTGAAGTCGCGCAGCCTGGAGAGGGCGGCGGTGATCTGCTCGCACTGGCGGACGATGATCTCAGCCTGCTGCAGCGCGATCGGTGACGGCTGGTCGATCCCGTACAGGATGCACGTGTCCGCCACCTCCTCGATGAAGTCGACGATGTCGTCGAGGCGGTTAATCAGGGCGTGAATGTCCTCCCGATCGAGTGGCGTGACGAAGGTGGCTTCCAGCTTGCGCCCGATGTCGTGGCTGATCTGATCACCGGCATGCTCGGCGTCTCGCAGCTGGCTGGCAATGCGCTCGCGTTCCTCGTAGTTGCGAAAGAACTGCTCCAACAGGCGAGCGGCGGCCAACATGTTCCGCGCATCGTCCATGAACAGGTCGAAGAACTTCTCTTCGCGCGGGATAAGTGGCAGGCGCATCCGGACGGGTTCCTCTCGATCGACGGGGCCTCTCGAACCTGGGCGGTGACAGAGTAGCCGGGCGCTGTATGTCGCGTGTACGGCAAAGCCAGCGAAAACAAGCGTTGACCGGGGGCAACCCAAGCGGCTGCTCGGTTGCGGCGACGGCCGACTGGGCGCACGATGGTGCCCCGAGCAGACGACTCCGCGTCTGCCGCACTCGACGCGGCCGACTTCGATCTTGAGGAGGCTCTCGCGTGACTCGTACCGGTCATTCCCGGCCCAGGCGAACCGCTGCCGGCCTGGCGGCGGCGCTCATGCTTATCGCCGCGCTTCCCGCGTCCTCGCTGGGCGCCA